>NZ_CATKCB010000206.1:0-2355 GCF_949747025.1 Helicobacter sp. UBA3407
CCTAATGTTTGTCCTTTTTTGACTTTATCTCCTGCATTCACATATGCTGGAGTATCGGGCGAAGGACAACGATAAAATGTGCCGACCATTGGAGAATTAATCGTCTCTCCTACTAAAATCGGCGCAACTGGAGCAGAAGCGACAGGGGCGATTTGTGGAAGGCTTTGTGGGGCTTGCAAAGTCGCGCTAGGAGCATTTTGCGATTCTACAACCACTGCTGTTGCGCAATTTTGCCCTTTCTGAAGTTTAATGGTTGAATTTTCTTGTGAAATACTAAGACGATTCAGATTACTTGCATCAAAGATTTCTATAAGTTCTTTTATCTCTTTAAAATTCATTCTTAAGCCTTTTTGAAATAGATTCCCAAATTCCTTTGTTATCCAAAAGAATTTTACTGATTTAATCTGTTATAATATCATAATTTAATTTAAAAAATAAATAAGGAATCAAATGGGATTAAAAGAAGACCGATGGATTCGCGAAATGGCGCAAAAATATGCAATGATTGAACCTTTTTGCGAAAATCAAGTGGGGCAAGGCGTTGTGAGTTTTGGATTATCAAGCTATGGCTATGATATTCGCGTGAGCAATGAGTTTAAGATTTTTACCAACATTAATGCAATGGTGGTAGATCCAAAGAATTTTGACGCAGCAAATGTAGTAGATTTTGTTGGCGATGTGTGTATCGTGCCGCCCAACTCCTTTGCACTTGCAAGAACGATTGAATACTTTAAGATTCCACGCAATATTTTAGCCATTTGTCTAGGAAAAAGCACCTATGCGCGATGTGGAATCATTGTCAATGTTACGCCTTTTGAGCCGGAATTTGAGGGACACATTACAATTGAGATTAGCAACACCACGCCGCTTCCTGCCAAAATCTACGCAAACGAGGGAATTGCACAGGTGTTGTTTTTGGAGGGAGACGCGCCTTGCGAAGTCAGCTATAAAGACAAAAAAGGCAAATACCAAAACCAACAGGGCATTACCCTGCCAAGAATCTTAAAATAACGAGTCCTTGCAAGACTTGACTTAATCAAGTCGCAGCAATCTATCCTCAAATTAAGAAAAAACTTTTGCAATGGAATCGCAAAGTAAAAAGCAAGAATCTTACCGCTTAAAGCCCCTAAAAAGCCTTTGGATTTTTCTTGAAACAAACGAATAAAGCCAAATCTTAAAAGCATAAAACTTGTGAGTCTGAATCCTTTGTCTCTCTTGCCCCAACGCTTCTATCAATACGCTTGGCGCGCAAAGCTCTAGTGTTTTGGGGTGGATATAACGCGGATAGAGGAGATATGTTCCGCAAAATAATTCCTCTAAGCTTAGTTTGCGATTCCGCCTTGCGCAAGTTTGTTTATCCTGTGTTAGCCCCCAACCCGCATAAAAAGGCATTCCATAAGTAACAACCTTTTTGCCATACAACAAAGCCTCAAACCCACTAAGCGAAGTGAGTGTATGCACCTCCTCTACGACTTCTATCACAGAGGGCAAACTCACTCTTTCAAGAATCTCATCGCAATACTTTAATGCAACTTGTGGTGCAATATGCCCCGTGCGATTCCCACTTAACACATCGGGGTGGGGCTTGTAGAGGATATAGCTCTGTGGATTTTCCTCTCTTGCTTGTTGCAACAAAGAAAGATTTGTTCTCCCCGCTGCACCAAAACGAATCGAAGCATCATCTTCTACCTGTCCGACAACAAGAATCTTCGGCTTCTCTTGCGGAAGATTAAGAATTGCGTGAGAATCAATATTGTATTTACTGATTTTTTTCTTTAGGATTTGCTCTTTTAAATCCTTTGCCTCTTCCAAAATCTCGTGCGAGAATTGTGTATTTTGCAAAATCTCCTCTAGTCTGCTTGGTGCAGTAGAATCAAAATAAATTCCTCTATCATCAAAAACCAAAGAAAAAGGGCGTGTGAGGTCAGAACCTAAAGCTAGTGAGCGGATAAAGCCATCTTCTACGCGAACTAGAGGAATCGCATTTGTCTTTGCATAGGATTCTAACGCACTAAACTCCTTTCTACCCCAAACAAAAATCACACTCTCCTTATCCAAACCCTTTTTAAAAGCCAAGTCTAAAGCATTTGCCCAAAGAGGATTGATGAAAATGATATTTTGCGGTTGAAATTCCTTTAAAAAGGGTTGAATGAAATTAGGTTTTTTTCGCGAATATCCAAAAAGGAAATGGTGTTTCCAAAGAGAGAATCCAAACATAAAAGCCTTTTTGGAACTCTTTTTGTAACGATATTTTTTAATCGTTTCTAAAGTATCCAAAATATCGCTTTTGCGGTTGTAGATAGGATTAAAATACCGCGCATAGAGGATATAACTTGCAGCAAAAACCTCCTCTAA
>NZ_CATKCB010000207.1:0-4175 GCF_949747025.1 Helicobacter sp. UBA3407
CGTTGGGATTTGGGTTATAGTTTAGGCTTCACGCACTTTGGAGATTCTGGAATCATAACTGATATTAATTTCGGAGGAAATAGAAATGAGAGTGAATATGTGAATTATAACAATAACAACGATGGCAAAGGAATCTTTGGAGATTTTAACTTTCAATTTAAAAACTATTCTTTTATGGCAGAAATTGGCGGGGGGCTAAATACCAACGAGCGAGTGCAAAACCACTCCACAAAGGCGCAAGTAGATGAAATGCTACTTTATTTAAATGGTGAAAAATACTTTAGCAATTCTAGTTTTAATGGAGGAATCTCCGCACAAAGAGTGATTTCCAAACTACAAGAAAGCAATGCAGAAAATCTACTAGGAGGAGAGATTGGAATCACTCATAATCTAACGCCTTTAACCTCGCTTTTTGCCTCTTATTCTCGCAGTTTCATAGTGCCTAATGTGGATTATATATTTGATTGGCAGGGACATATTAATCATCTCATAGACACAGCGACTTTTGACACTTATCAAATCGGCACAAAAAGTGTATTTGGAATCCACGAGTTAAGCGGGAATCTCTTTTATATTTTAGGTAGAGATGAAGCCTACTTTGAGCCGATAACTTATAGCAATCAAACTCTTGATAAGACGCGCAGAATCGGAGGAGAAGCGAAATTTACCACGCATTTTAATGCGCAAATCTATTCTAGCCTAGCCTATGCCTATGTTGATGCGACAATGCGTGGCAATGGGGGGTATAAGGGCAATACGATTCCGGGCGTCTCCAAGCATACGCTAAGCACAAGTCTCAACTACTTACCTATCACGCAATTAAATCTTGGAATCTCTTATAAATATGGCTCTAGGGCGTATGATTACAACGACTTTGATAATGTTTTAACCAAATCCCCTAATTATCAAAGCCTCAATTTAACCGCAAGTTACAAACTCAAAGACTTTGAAATTTATGGCTTTGTGCAGAATCTTACCAACCATAAAAATGCGATTGTTGTGGGTGGTAAATATTACCCTTATGAGTTTGAGCGCACTTTTGGTGGCGGTATAAAATACACTTGGTAAGATGATGATTGCTTTACGACTCTATCTTACTTACAAGCTTTTAAACTCCATCTTCTTGGGGGTTTCTTTGGGGACTATTTTCACAATTTACGCGCCTTTAAACCCCAAAATTTATTCGCTAGGCGGAATCGCACTTGCATTAGGGGCATTTATTTTAAGCCTTTTTTATAGCAAGTTACTCAATCTAAAGCCTTATAAAAAAATTCTTTTAGGGTTAGAGATTCTGCCTTTTTTCTATCTTTTTGCTTATTTGCTTTTTCCTAATACCTTTTTTGGCGCACTGATTGTTTATACGCTCTATCAAATAGGCTTTATTTTTGGGGATTATTTAGGACGCACAGAGACGCTACTACTGCCACGCAAAACGATTCTTTCACATCTAGACAAGCGCAAACAAATTGGCTATCTTTTGGGGCTTGTAATTGCATTTATTTTTTACACTATTTTAGAATTTTTTGGAATCTTGCAAAAGGAATCCCAAATTTATGCGATACATTTTTTACTACTTTTGCTACAATGCGCTGTGTTTTTAACACTTTTTTCTGCCTTTAGGCAAACAAGGACAAACAAATGGAATCCCAAGACTTAAAAGCCACTTATCGCGAGATTTTCAAAACAAATTTAATCCGAATTTGCCATTCAAACCAAGCCTATATTAAGGACTACAAATTACAAAAGAAACTCAAAGCGCAATTAGATTCCACTCTACGATTCCATAAACTCCACTCCAAACGCCCTATAAACTTGCTTTTTTATTCTCCGCTTACCTTGGAGTTTGACATAAGGAAACTTTTAAGATTCTATCGCAAAAAAAGAAATGTAAGGATTTTTTTACCCAAAATGGGTGGAGAGAGCTTTAAGGCGGTGCGATATAGACTTCCTTTGCAAAAACAATCTTTTGGCGTGTATGAACCTAGTGATTCTGCACTTTGGGCTAAAATGGATTGCGCTATCGTTCCTGTGCTTGGCGTGGATAAAGAGTTGCGGCGCATAGGATTTGGCAAAGGAATGTATGATAGATTCTTTGGCAAGAATCCCAAAAAAATTCCAAAGATAATTTTCGTTTCGCGCAATTTCAATTTCGTTCCACAAACCATCACAGAATCCCACGACATTAGAGGAGATTGTTATCTCACCCCACACCAAACGATTTATAAGCGTGGCTTTGCGTCCTTTTGGATTCATCATTTTTCATAGCACAGCAACTTAAGAGAAATTTAAAGAATTTGTAATGTATATTTGTGTGAGTATTCACACCCACTAAAGCACAAATTCAAAATGTTGAATCCAGCGACTCTCAAACCACTTAAACTTTTTATTAACAAAAAAGAGTAAAATTAAACTCTAAAAATTTGGATTATCCAAAGCAAATTGACACAATATCATCAACCACTAGGGCAATAAATTATAAAATTAAATCAAATTTCTTTAAATCATAATAAAAATTTATTTAAATTCTTGTTTTCTTAGTGAGTTTCAAGGACATAAAATGGTTATATGGGTTATTACAAGTTCCGTTATTTCAGCTTTGCTTGCAGGAGGTGGTAGCTATCTCATCTCTCGCAAACTCTCGCGTGCAGATTCTAAAGTGCTACTAGAGCAAGCAAAGGCAAAAGCAAAGGTGATAGAATATGAGGCAGAAAAATTCCTCCAAGAATCTAAAATCAAAGCAAAAGATATTGAGATAGAAGCAAAAGAAAAATGCGACAAAGAGAGTGCAAGAATCCTCAAAGAATATGAGTTAAATTTATTGAATTTTGAGAAAGAAAAACTAAGAGAATCGCAACTTATTGAAAAAGAACTTTGTAAGCTAGACAATGAAAAACAAAATCTTAGCAGAGACCGCAACGCATTTTTTGAGGAACAAAATGCGCTAAAAAAACTCAAAAATACCTATCAGCAAAAGCTAGAAGAACTCACAAAAAATCTATCCAAAGTTGCTTATCTCACCAAAAATGAAGCAAAAAATATGCTCTTAGAACGTATCAAAGAAGAAGCGAAACGCGAATGCGCCAAAATCATTAGAGAAGAGGAACTCCACGCTAAAGAAGAAGCAAAGGCAAAAGCAAACTATATCTTAGCAGTTGCAACCTCACGTTTTGCAGGAGAGTTTGCTGCAGAGCGTCTAATCCATACAATCGTCTTGCCAAGTGATGATATGAAAGCTAGAATTATCGGTAAGGAGGGGCGCAACATCAAATGCCTAGAAATGATTTGTGGGGTGGATATTATCATTGATGACACGCCCAATGTGATTATCGTAAGCTCTCACAACCTCTACCGACGCGCGATTGCAGTAGAGACTATCAATCGCTTAGTAGAAGACGGACGAATTCAACCTGCAAGGATTGAAGAAATCTATCAAAAATGCTTTAACGATTTTGAAGAAAATGTCTATCAAGAGGGCGAACGCGTTGTGTTGGACTTGGGCTTAAATGGAATCCACCCAGAGATTAAAAGGCTCATTGGTAAGTTGCGCTATCGTGCAAGCTATGGGCAAAATGCTCTTACACATAGCTTGGAAGTTGCGAATCTAGCGGGAATTATTGCAGCGGAATTGGGCGGAGATTGTATGCTTGCCACACGCGCAGGGTTATTGCACGATATTGGCAAAGCCCGCACACACGACTTTAAAGGCACGCATGTGGAATTAGGGGCGGAGATTGCAAGGAGATATAACGAGCATCCTGTGGTGCTTAATACGATTCTTTCTCATCACGGCGACGAGGAGATTAAAAGCATAGAAGCTGCAGCTGTCTGTGCAGCAGACGCTCTCTCTGCTGGGCGTCCGGGAGCTAGACGCGAAGTGCTAGAAAACTATCTAAGGCGTGTCAGCGAGATAGAAAAAATCGCCACTTCCAAAATGGGAGTTTTGCACGCTTATGCAATCAATGCGGGACGCGAAGTGCGCGTGATTGTCAAATCAGACGATATTAGTGATGAGGAATCCTATCTCCTTGCCAAAGAAATCGCCAAAGAAATAGAATCACAAGTGCAGTATCCGGGCGAAGTCAAAGTCAGTGTGATACGCGAAACAAGAGCTTATGCGGTAGCGGGGTAAGAATATCAAGCCAAACAAATGAAGCAATCCAAAAGTTCAGTTCAGC
>NZ_CATKCB010000208.1:0-4040 GCF_949747025.1 Helicobacter sp. UBA3407
ACTTCACAAGCATTAGCAATCGCGATTCCATCGGCGTTTGGGTCAGAGAATGGAAACTGCACCTCTAAGTATTCCGCCCCGCCTTGCGCGATTCCAAGTGCCGCTTTGAGACTTGCTTCAAAGCTTGGAAACCCCGCAACAATATGCCCCATTAATGCAATTTTTTTCATTCTTTACTTCCTTTTGTGCTTTTGGATTCCGCACTTTGCATTTCTTGAATCTCTTGTTGCAAAAATTCCGCCCAACGCTCTTTTTGCAAGGCTTTTGCGGTGATGAAAATATCTTTGTCGCCTCTACCAGAAATATTGACAAGGATTTTTTTGTTTTTGACTTCCTTAGCAATTTTTAATGCCCCTGCTAATGCGTGGCTAGATTCTAGTGCAGCGAGAACCCCCTCATTTTTAGCAAAGAATCTCAAAGCTTCTAGTGCTTCGCTATCTAGTGCGCTTAAGAACTCCACACGCCCGATTTCCTTTAAATGCGCGAGTTGAGGACCAATCCCAGCATAATCAAGCCCTGCCGAGATAGAGTAGGTTTCTAGTAGATTGCCATATTCATCGCTTAGAAAATAGCTTTTATAGCCTTGAGCAATACAAAGATTTGCATTTTCATTGCCCATACGCGCGGCATTCTTGCCTATTTCTTTGCTCAAGCCCCCCGCTTCTACGCCGATGAGGCGCACCTTACTTTTAAGATAATGGCTAAAGAATCCCATAGAATTGCTTCCTCCGCCCACACAAGCAATCATTATATCTGGATTACCTTTGAAAAATGCCTTTGTCTGCGATTTTAGCTCCTTGCTAATAATACTTTGAAACTCACGCACAATGTCGGGATAAGGATAAGGACCAAGTGTGCTTCCAAGCACATAAAAGGTGTTTTTGCTCTCTTTGCTCCATTCTCTTAAGGCTTCATTGACGGCGTCTTTAAGCGTTTGGCTTCCGCTCTCTACGCTCCTAACCTTTGCGCCTAGTAGTTCCATATTAAATACATTGGGAAATTGTCGCTTAATATCCCGTGCGCCCATAAAAACAACGCATTCCATTCCTAGTTTCGCACAAGCCGCCGCCGTGGCTAATCCGTGCTGTCCTGCTCCTGTTTCGGCAATAATGCGTGTTTTGCCCATTTTTTTGGCAAGCAAAACTTGTCCAATTGCGTTGTTAATCTTATGCGCTCCTGTGTTTGCCAAGCCCTCAAACTTTAGATAAATTTCATTGTGCAGAAGTTTGCTAATATTTTTCGCATAAATTAATGGCGTGGGACGCCCGATGAAATCCCTATATAATGAGGATAATTCTTGTTTAAAATCACGGGATTTTAAAATTACTTTGTAACCTTTCTCCAACTCTTTTAACGCAGAGTGTAGAATCTCTGGCATATATTGTCCGCCAAATGCGTGGAAACCGCCTTCATTCTCGCCAAAAAATCCTTGTTTGGATTCTAAAAACATTTTGTGTTTCATTGCGCGTCTTTGTGTGAATTTAAAGGCGACATTCTAACAAAGATTTAAAAAATTTTGCTTTAAATTTTGATGTATCCCAATGCAGAATCGCAAGAATGCAAGAGAGTAGGGATTTAGCTACTACAAGCCTTCTAAGCGCAAATTGCTAATGCGTTTAAATCCCTCTAAAACCTCAAAAACCTCTTTAGATTCTATGATTTGCTTTGCCCTAAAGAATCCCTCTTTTAGCGATTCCACTTGCTCACACACGCACAAAGCCGCCCCGAGATTTAGCGCGACTAAATCAAGCTTAGGCGATGGCAAGGCGTTAAAAATATCCTTTGTGATTCTTAGATTCTCCTGCGCGTCCCCGCCACATAGCATAGAATAACTAGCAAAATTCAATCCAACTTCTATTGGATTAAAAATATAAGTCTTAATCGCCCCATTGCGCAACTCCGTGATTTGTGTCGGCGCACAGAGCGAGATTTCATCAAGTCCATCTAGTCCGCTAACTACCATTGCGCGTTTAATCCCTAGAATGCTTAAAGCTCTCGCCATAATCTCTGTGTAAGATTTATCAAACACACCAATTAGCTGGTGCGTAATGGGTGCGGGATTGCTTAGAGGACCGATGAGATTAAAAGCAGTCTTAAAGCCTAAGCTCCCACGAGCTGGTGCGGCGAAGCGCATAGCAGAATGGAATCTCTGCGCAAAGAGGAAGGTAAGATTTAGCTCCTCATAAGCCTTTTTTGCATTTTGTAGCTCCATATTTGGATTAATTCCAAGTGTGCTTAGCAAGTCCGCCGAGCCACTCTTAGAAGTAATGGCGCGATTTCCGTGCTTGATGATTCCAAGATTCGCCCTCTTAGCAAGTGTGGCAAGAAGCAGGGCGCAAGTCGTGGAGACATTAAAGGTTTTCGCACTACTTCCCCCTGTGCCTACCATATCAAACAAAATGCGATTCTTATCCCCAACCTCAAAGCGCACTGCCTTTTGCTTCAGCACCGAGGCGAATCCTGCGAGTTCGTATTCATCTACGCCCTTAATTTCAAGGCTTGTAAGAATGCTACCAATTTGCGCATCACTCAAATTCCCCTCTGTGAGTTCGTCCATTAGATTATAGCTTTCTTGAAAGTTCAGCGATTCTAATTTTAAGCATTTTTTAAGATAGTCTTTAATCGGAATTGGCTCACGCGCATAATGCAGGAAGTTTTGGAGCATTTTAACACCCTCTTTCGTGCCGATAGATTCCGGGTGAAACTGCAATCCTATCAAATGGTATTGCTTATGTTCCACCGCCATAACTTCGCCATCTTCGCTCACTCCGCTAATGATAAAGCATTCTGGAATCTCGTCCCTTTTGCCCACAAGCGAATGGTAACGCGCAATAGGAGTGTTTGGACTAATATGGCGAAAGATTCCTTTTTGATTATGTTTTAGTGGCTCTACCTTGCCATGAATAATATTTTTCGCATTTTTGATTTCCACACCAAAAGCCGCTAAAATCGCCTGATGTCCTAGACAAATCCCCAAAATTGGATAGATTCCCTTAAATTTCTGCACGATTTGGATGTTTAATATGGAATCCTTAGGCGTTTTGGGTCCTGGTCCTAGCACGATATAGCTTGGATTTAGCGACTCTATCTCCTCTAGGTTAGTTTTGTCGTGGCGCAAGACTTTAATCGGATAACCAAGAGTGCTAAAGGCTTGGTAAATATTATAGGTAAAAGAATCGTAATTATCAATCAGTAAAATCACTTCTCACCCCCTAAAATCGCTTCCACTAAGGAGCGCATTTTGTTTCTCGTCTCCTCATATTCTGCGTCCTCTGATGAATCCATCACGATTCCGCCTCCTGCTTGAAGATAATATATGCCTTTTTGATAAACTGCCGTGCGAATGGCTATCGCAAAGTCCATATCGCCATTTTTGGCAAAATAACCAATCGCGCCTGCGTAAATTGCGCGTTTATGCGTTTCTTGGGATTCTATGGTTTGAATGGCTTGAATCTTTGGCGCACCGCTCACCGTCCCGGCAGGGAATGCTGCATAAAGTGCGTCTTTTTTTCTATGCGTCGTCAAATCCATTTCACCTTGCACTTCAGAGACTAGGTGCATTACTCTTGCGTATTTTTCAATCACCTTTTCTTTTGTTACGCACACACTTCCCGCCTTTGCCACTTTGCCCACATCGTTGCGTCCCAAATCTAGCAACATTAAATGCTCGGCATTTTCTTTCTCATTTGCCTTTAATTCCTCCTCTAGCTTGGAATCCTCTAGGGCATTCTTGCCTCTAGCACGTGTCCCGGCGATTGGGCGAATCGTAACTTGTGCAGAATTTAGCGCAGTCTCTTTCACGCGCACAAGCACTTCAGGCGAACTTCCGATAATCTCAAAATCCCCGAAGTTGAAATAATACATATAAGGGCTTGGATTTGCAATGCGTAGATTCATATAGGCTTGTAAAGGTGGTAGAGTGCTTGTAATCTCCAAACTTTGGCTTGGCACACATTGGAGTAAATTACCCTTATAAATTTCTTTTTTTATTGTTTGCACCATTTTTATATAATAAGATTTCTTATCTTTAGAAGTAATGG
>NZ_CATKCB010000209.1:0-4028 GCF_949747025.1 Helicobacter sp. UBA3407
AAACCTAAAGATTCTCCCTCAAACTCTTAAGCTTAAAATATTCCACTGCATTTTTGGCAAAGATTCCAGATTCTGCGTCTTTGTGGCAGGTTTGACAATTTGCCTTGCTTTTGATTGCCTTTGTTGTAAAAATCTTTGGATTGAGTTTGCGGTGTGCAATCTCCCAATAAGGAGTTTTTGTGATTGCAATTTGTTGGGATTCTTTTTGTTGCGTAAATTTCGTATCCACAACATCACTTGCATATTTTTCTAAAAATGCAGCAATTCTTGCGTGCGTTTCTTCCTCCAAGCTTGCGTCATCGCCAAAATGATTTTCTAAATCACTCATCATAGAATCCCACGCGGACTTTGGAAGCAAAAAGGGAGCATAGGCAATATGACAGCTTCCGCATTCTTGCTTATACTCTCCAAAGGCTGTTTTATTAGAATCTTGCGTGAAAAAATCCTGCGCGGAGGGGCGTAAAAGTATGTTTTTGGGATAAAGCAAATAAAGAAACAATGCAAACAAAAAGAGGAGAAAAAAAGCAAAAATTGCCTTTTGCGCAGGATTTAGAGAGACGCTTTCGTCCTTTTGCGTGCGTTTGTAGCCATTGAGCATAGAATCTATTGCATCTCCTTTGCTCCAAAACTTGTCTATTAAGCTTCCACAAAAATGAATTGCCACGATAAACAATAAGCAATTTGCAAAAAATTCGTGCAAATCATCGCCCATATAAAAGTAGCTATATGTGAAAAACAATGGGGCAAAGATTCCGCTATTTTGCTCCGCTCCATATTGCAAAAGTCCGCTAAATACGACAAGAAATCCAAAGCCAAGCATAAGAATAATTGCCACGCTTGAGGCAGGATTGTGTCCGATATAATGCTTTTTATTTCCTAAAATAGAAGTAAGATATTCTAGGATTCCACGATAGTTAAAATCCCAAAAGCGCGAATGCTTTGTGCCGATAAATCCCCAAATAACGCGCAATATCACCCCTGCTCCAAATAAAACTCCACAAACAATATGCACAAGAAAAAGTGTGTCTATATCCGCGCTTAGGTAAGAGAGTGCAAAAGTGAGAATCAAAAAATAATGCAAAAAACGATTGATAAAAGTCCAAATATAGCTCTTAATCACGCCAGATTCCATAGTTTGGAATATCAATCGTCTGTCCCCCATAGATTCCTTGTTCGGCTTTGGTATGGCAAGCGGCACAACGCGCAATATTTCCCACTTCTTTTTGCTGCACCATCCAATCTTTTAGTTTTCTGTGTTTTTTTTGATGATAGGGAATCTGCGAAATAGAGGTGTATAAGACTCCCGGCTGCATTGATTTTGTTAATTTTGCACTACGACGGTATTGCATTGCTTTTTCACTCGCATTGTCTAGCAAATATTGTGTGATTTGCGCAATGTCCTCTTTGCTTTCTAAACTCGCGTCTGTGTCATAGTGTTGCGCTAAGTTATCCATTACCCATTGCCAAGAAGTGCTAGGGAGCAAACCGGGTTGATAGCCAAAATGACAACTTGCGCACTCCTTTTTGTAAAGTGCATTATCCACCGCTTTTACCTCTGGACCTTTGCGCCCTTCCGCATAAGCTTGGATTCCAAAAACCGCACAAAGCAAAACCACACTAGAAACTTTTAACATTCTTTTCATTCTTTTTCCCTAAACTTGGATTATTGTAAAATCAAATAATAAAGCACATCACCTTTTTCCCGTGCGCTTCCCTCACGCAAAAAGACATCTTTAAAATTGCGTTTAAGCCATTTTTTGACTTCTTTTACATCGCTTAAACGCGTAGGATTCACGCTTGGAGCTAAAGGCTCTAGTGTTTTGTTGGTAAAAACATTGGTTGCGGGAGTTTTTAAATCCACATTATGGCAGCTTTGGCAGGATAGCAAGGTGTCGTTTTTGCCCTTGTTTTTTGTGCTAAAAATCACTTCGCCTCTTTTGGCATCAAAGTCTTGGAAGTTTGGATTTTCTGCTTTTGCTTCACTCTTCAATTCCTCAATATAAGCTTGCATTGACGGATTAAATCCACCCGCAAAGCCTACATTTCCAAGTAACAAGATTCCACAGGCACTCAAAGCCAAACTCTTAAAAACTCTTTTTGTTCTCATTTTGTCTCCCTTAAATCAAGAAATAAGATTCAAAATGATAATAAAAAAGTGTGAAGAAAATCTTAACAATTTAAAGAGAGATTCTATAACTTAAAAGTCATATTTTACCCTTATCCAAGCATTTCTACCAATCTCATAAATCCTATCACTTATAGGATTATTTGCCACGCTTAAATCAATGCTATTTTTGGATAAATGATAACTATAAAGCTTATTGGTAATATTTTCTAGCCCCATTAAACTTGCCATTCTTGATAGCGCAATCCTGCATAGAGGTTGATGATTCCAATCCGCTAGAATCCCCGAAGTCTTTGCCGATGACATTTCCATATCCCTCATCAGAACGCGTTTGTTTGGCATTGGCATACATTTCGCATTTCAAAAATATTTTTTGGTCATCGTATTTAAGTGCGATTCTGCTAGATAAGGGTGCGACTTGCGCTAAGGGCTTGTTTTCTTTTGTATTCTCTCCATAAGTGTAACTCGCCATTGCTTCCGCAAAGAGATTAGGCATAAACTCATAAGAGACTTCTGCCTCCGCTCCGCTTAAAAAGGCGTTCGTGTTAAAGCTGCGTATTTGGGGCTTTGTATAATCTAACAAATATAGTCTTGTACATAAGAAATAAAGCCCGACACATTCGCGCTTAAACCCTCTTTTTGGTGGGATAAACCAATGTCTAATTGCGTATTGGTTTCTTTGCTCAAATACATTCCATCTACCTTAGAAACCTCCCAAAAATCCGGAATCCTATCTGCGATTCCAAGTCCAGCATAAAGGGTGGAATCCCGCAAATAATGCTCATAACGCGCAAAGGCACTCGTGGCGTATTGCTTTCTTTCCTTGTCCAATCTGTGTGCGGTTGTCTCTATATAATCCTCTCTAATCCCCGCAAAAACACCAGATTCCGCCCCAATATACCATTCTCCTTGCGCATAGATTCCATAGGAATCAAAGGTATAGTTGGGTTGATAATTGGTGCGCAGTGCAGCCTCTGCGCCGTCTCTTGTCGTCTGCCCTGTGGAAGTGCGGGTTTTGTGCTTGTCCTTATCATAATCGCCCCCGAAGTAAAGTTTAGAGATTTCAAAAACCTTTTGTATTCTGCTTTAACACCAATATTTGTGCGCTTTGGGTTGCTTAGGTTATAAAGATTTCCTATTTTTGGCTGACCATTAGTCAAGCTATAATTGTCCATAATATGGTCAATGCTATTATAATATGCGCGTAAATCTAGCAAATCTTTATCAAAATAATTTTGGAATCGCAACTGATAAGATTCTCTATCAAAGGTGCGTGCGTCCATTGCCCTATCAGCATACGCCGCCTCTCCCCTGCCAATGTCTGCACTCAACTCCAAAGCACTTGTTTCCGTAAGTGTTAGAGCGCCTACAATCGTGCCGGAACGTCTTTGGTGTTCTGAATGCACTCTTTGACCTGCACCATCTTTGTAATCATCGCGTGAATAATCCGAATAAATCCCCTGCAAACTTCCTAGTTCATTTCCAACGCTTAGATAAGTATTGAAATCCAACTGATTAAAGCTTCCCACAAGCCCATCGGCACTGAAGTTAAAGTTTGTATCTTTTAGGCGCAAAGTCTCTCGGTCAAAGAGGATTCCACCCGCGCTCATCGTGCCATAGCGAACATCTTGAGGACCCTTGATTAAAGTAACCAAATTGTAGTTTTGCGGAAAAACATAAGTCAAAGTTGTATCCATTCTCCCGCCACAACCACCATTTAAATTGCTTCCATTGACAAAAATTGGCAATCTTCCAGCACCTTGTGAGCGGTAAAAGACCTCTGTGCCTCCCCCGCCCTTTTTGGCATTAGCCTTTATTATAAAATCAACACATATTACCAAAAATTTGTACAAATCGTTTGGATAAATTTTTGGATTAATTCTTGAAATTTAGTTAAACCCAC
>NZ_CATKCB010000210.1:0-3972 GCF_949747025.1 Helicobacter sp. UBA3407
AGGTAAGCGTATCATTCCCCATAAGCTTTTGGAGTTTAGAATCATTGCATTGCCTAATTTGTAGGCTAAATGGGATTGGAAGCGTAGAGTTGCGCCTGTAAGCTTATTGTGGTGGGGAAGCTGATTCTGTATCTGTTGTGATATGGAATAAAATTTTTGCTCTCTACTTCGTTCAATTAAATCTTGAAAATAGACCCTGTTGGGCACAAAGGGCATTATTTGATGACTCTGTATGAGCGATTCTAATTCATCTAAATAGTAATTTATATTTGATTTCAAATCAATTCCTTTAAAGTCAAAGAATCCATATTTCCACCATTCAAGTCGTAAAATCCGCTCTCTTGTCTCCTCATTAAAACGATATTAAAATCCTAGCAGGGATTCCACCTACCACAGCAAAGGGTGGGACATCTTTGGTAACTAGCGCATTTTGACCCACAACGCAACCCGTATGAAGCGTGATTCCGGACTTTAGAATCGCATTGGGCAGACATACACATCGTGTTCTAAAGTTGTAGGGGGTGCAGAAGGAACGAAATTAGTGTAGCTGTCTGTTTGGTATTTTCCTTGAACAAATTTCAAATTCGCATCTTTAAAAATTACAAAATTAGGATAATAAGTAAAACTAGAAGTAGAGATTATATCCAAAGGGTGCTTACCACTAATAAAACTAAGTCCTAGTGCTATAGAATTATATCTCCCCATCTTAATGTCAAGACGCGGAATATGCGCGTTACTATAAGAAAAAGCTCCCATTGGACAAAGGGTATTTCCCCTATTGAAAGAACAATATTATTCCATAAAGCCCGCTTCGGGTATTACAATCTCCTCGTCTATTTTAAGCCTATTTCCACGCACGGAAGTAGAGATATGATTCTCTAGCAGACATTCTAAACAATAAGAATTAATTTTGATTTTCATTTGTGTGGCTTTCAAAAATTCAAGCAAGGAGGGAATCCCCACTTGCTTAAAAGACTAAAGTTTAATGCACATCATGCCAAATCTTGCGTTTCCACAAATAAGCTACGACGCCCATAATCACCATAAAAATAATGAGTTTGTAACCGAGTGCTTCGCGTTCATCTTTCTTGCTATCACCCACAGATTCCATATAAGCAACCACTTGATTTTCTGCTTTTTCAGTCAAGCCCACGCGTGGCATTGCAGTCCCTGCAAGTCTTTTTTGTGGGTCATTAATGAAAGTATGCAAGTAATCTAAGCTGCGACTACGAATCATCATAGACAAATCTGGAACTTTAGTGCCAAGATAATCTGTCATACCGCCCTCTGCACTCCATTTGTCATATCGCACACTATGGCAGCGACCGCACGCGTCAATAAACACTTCTTTGTTGCTTAATTCTTGAGGAGCAATACTGCGCAAATATGCAACAATATCTGCAATCTCTTGCTCACTCATCCAATCATAAGCTGGCATTGGGTGATTGCCATCAAATTTATGTGTTTGCTTTGCTGCAATGGCAGCATTTTTCACCACATTACCTAAAAAGTTTTTCTCATAAATCAATCCAGCAGAAGATAAATCCGGTGGAACAACACCATAAGCCGCAAGGGCATCTTCTGGAGCAAATGGAGATTCCATACCTTCGGATTTGATAGAGTGGCACGCAAGACAATTTGCATTGACAATTTCTTTACCATTTGCTGCATTACCCTCTGCTACAAGCGGTTTCAAATCGGCAAAAGTATAATCTGCGGGAGCAACTTTTGGATACATTTGACCATGTGCAAAAGGTTCAACACCCCAATAAATAATCCCTGTCAGCACAACAACAACGATTAATGCTAAGAATTCTTTCATTCTCACTCCTTCTTAATTCTGTTTGTTTTCAAGTTTGGTTACGATTGGTAAAAACACAAACAATAATGCCAAAAACGCAATTGTAGCGGCAAAACCAATATAAGCATTCACGCCTGTTGGAGGAAGTTTGCCCCAAATCGTCAAAACAATCATATCTATTACCAAAAGCCAGAAGAAAATCATAAATCCGGGTCGTTTGTGCGCAGGTGCAACTACATCACTGCGGTCTAACCAAGGCAACAACATAAAGACAACATTTGCAATTCCAAATGCCATCAAGCCCAAATCTGCGCTAAAGAAAAAGCCGCGTAAGATTTCATAACTCCACAAGAAATACCACTCGGGGTAAATATGCGGAGGGGTTTTGAGATGGTCAGCAGGGTCAAAGTTAATTGGGTCAAGCGCAAAAGCAAAATGATAACAAGTCAAATAAAATAAAATTGCCAAGAAGAAACTCGCAACAAAGAAATCTTTAGACAAGAACATAGGCCAAAATGGAATAACTTTAGATTCTTTTTTGTTCCCTGCTTTGTATTTCTCTGCTTCTTTTTCAAAGTCTAATTCTTCACCATAAGCGTTATTGACATGTGGAATCCTTAAACTATAAAAATGCACTGCAATCACAAGCATAATCACAACAGGCAACAACACAACATGCAACATAAAGAATCTTGTCAAAGTTGCGTCTGCTACGATGAAGTTACCGCGAATCCATACGACTAAATCCGCTCCAATTACAGGGATTCCACCAAAAAGATTTGTAATAACTGCTGCCGCCCAATAGCTCATTTGTCCCCAAGGAAGCATATAACCGCTAAAGGCTTCTGCAGAAAATAAACCAAAAAGAATCATACCTGTAAGCCAAATCATTTCTCTTCCACGTTTGTATGAACCATAATAAATCGCAACAAACATATGAATATAAATAACCAAGAAGCAAACAGACGCACTCACCGCGTGTAAGTGTCTCCACAGCCAACCATACTTCACTTCCTGCATAATTGTATAATTTACACTATCAAATGCAAGTTTAGTATCTGGCTTGTAATACATTAACAAAAATAATCCAGAAACCACTAAAAGACTGAATAATACTACCAAAACAACACCCATTGCCCAAAGGAAATTGATATTTTTTGGAATCCAATATTCCGTCATTAATACTTTCATCAAAGGTTTTACTGCCAACCTTTGGTCTAACCAATCAATAATACCATCTGCTTTATGAATTTGTGCCATACATTACTCCTTATGCCTTACCTACGAGCTTCAAGTATTCAGGACCTTCTTCGCCAAGCACCAATTTATCACCTTCAATCTTGAAAGGCGGAATCGCCATTGGAGTTGGAGGAGGACCAAATACATTTCTACCGCAAGCATCAAATCGCCCGCCGTGGCAAGCACAATGAAATTCTGTGGATTTAGAATCATACGATGGAATACAGCCTAAATGGGTGCAGATTTGGATACCTAAACTATAATCTGCATTGCCCACAACCACATCTCTTTCTTCACATTTTTTCATTTCTGCAGTTTTTTTGATAACATAAACAGGTGTGCCTCTATACTCTACTTGTCTATATTCACCCTCTTGCATACTGCTTAAATCAATAGTTGTGAAACCAGCCGAAACAACACTTGGCAATGGGTCCCAAGAAGATTTCATTGCAACCAACGATGCGCCAACACCAACAGCTGCAATCCCTCCTAGAGCCATACCAAGGAAATCTCTACGATTGACATTCTCTGCCATCTATTTCCTCCTCTATGAAAACAATTCTTAATTTTTTCGTTAAGAAACTTTGTATTTTATCAAAAGAAAGCTTTATTTTTAAAAAACCTTGCGAAATTCCACACGAAAAACTTCAAAATGTTTCAAATGTTCAAAAATATTATGGAATCTCGCTGATAAAGTTTGTAAATCTCGTAATGAAGAGCGGGAAATGCTTTGATTTTTCGTCCTTGCAAGCGCAAGCGAAGTAATCTATAATCTCACATATCATAAGGTTTTGCAATAGAATTTCTTAAGAGGGATTCCACATTATAGATTGCCACGACTTGATAAATCAAGTCTCGCAATGACGCAGTGGAAAATGTCATTGCGAGGAATGGAATGACAAAGCAATCCGAATAAAAGAATCCATTAAAGG
>NZ_CATKCB010000211.1:0-3962 GCF_949747025.1 Helicobacter sp. UBA3407
CGCACTCAAGCCTAAATGGAGATAAGCTAAACTACTTCACTCCTAGCTTCCACTCTCACTCTATCTCTTATGATGAGTTTGGTAGAACCATTTTTGATGATGCTTATCGCTGGAGCGGCGCAAATGGTGGTGGCGGAAATATGCTTAATGCCGCTGGAAATTCTAAGTATTTAAATACGCCTGTGGGGGAAATGCAGGTTTTCTTAGACTTAGATGATGATAATGACCAATATGGAGTTGGAAGCATAGGCTATATGGGGCAGCTCATTAACCTAGATGATAATCAAGATGGATTCTTAGATTCTAGCGATGAGTTTTTTAGTAAGCTAAAGCTAAAGGGCTACAACTCTAAGGGCGAGGAAGTTATCTTAAAATTTAGCGATGTTTATAGCTCACTTGATTTGACGAAGTTTGTAAATACGCAAAAAGATGTAGATGAGAATATAAAGAAATATGGCTACAATAAAGGAAATTTAGAAAGCGGAACAAGTCTATTTCGCCCAGAGGAAAGCTATAAGAAGCTAAATGACACGCAAAAAGACCAAATTAGAAAAATGTTCGCAGCAAACGCTGATGAAAGCGGTTGGATAGATTTAACAAAAACCTATAAAGACGAATACCGCCTAGAGAGGCTAACCTTTGAAAAGCTCTTAAAATCCCTAGATTTCGCATACTCTAAGACGGATTTAAACGGAGGGCTAAAGCTAGAGCGACTTAGATTTAGCGGATATGATGGCAGAGAAGATTGGAAATATGGGAAGCGAGAGGACTATTTAGAAGATTTGCAGAATCGCTTTAACAAAATGTATAATGACTATTATAATAATGACAAAGCCGATAAACTAGCAATCCGCAAAGAATTTCAAGCAATCACAGGAATGAAATTTAGCGAGGCAAATTTTAGAGAGTTTTACAATGGGTTAAATAGCTCCTCTACTGCTATGAAATACGCTAGTGCGCTAAAAGATGTGGATTCTGTCGTTGGAATGAAGCTAGATGATAATGGAATGCTTACGCTGAAGTTTGATTCAGGCAGGACAATGCGACTAAGCCTTGATGAGCTATACACGAGCGATGGGAATTTTAACGACTTGACAGAGAGAAGCGAGAGGGCAAATGCGTTTAGCGAGGCTATGAGCTTTGATGAAGAGGATTTAAACAAGCTAGACTTTAACAAAATAGGCGCAGACATAAATATGAATGGCTCTATTGTCTCTCTAGCGGAACTTGGAGTGGAATTTATCCGCAAATTAAGCTTCCAAAATGGTCGCTCCGCCTTTATCCTAACAATAGGGGATGGCAAGGAACTCGTGGCAAATGCGCTGCATAAAATACAAAATGTGGAGAATATGATAAGATTCTCGGAACTAGAGGAGAAAGACAAGTTAAGAGGAAGCAAGTTTGAAATGGAAATGTAGGGTTATTGCCACGATTCCTTACGGAATCTCGTAATGACAAAATGGAATCTTTGTAAGTGAGATTCTGCATTATAGATTGCCGCAATTCCTCGTGGAATCTTGCGGGGACAGAGAAAAAGCAAATGTAAAACAGCCTAAATTAAAAAATCTTGCGCACAAATGCGGATAATCACCAAAGATACAAATCCCCCAAAACAAGCCCCCAAGTAAGAATCGCAAGTGAGATTGCGAAAAACACACCTGCCGAAGCGCAGTCTTTGGCTATTTTTGCCTTTGCGTGAAATTCTTGCGTGATTAAATCCACGCAGGATTCAATGGCAGAATTGAAGCATTCCGCAATAAGAATTAACCACAAAACAGCAATCAAAAGAATGCGTTTTTCAAGCGGAATCTCTAAATAAAAAGCGACAAAAAGCAAAGGAATGATTATGAGGCACTCTAGTTTGAAAGCCGCTTCGTTTTTTAACATTGCCAAAACTCCGCATAAAGCGTATTTTGTATTTTTGAAAAAATGATATTTTGGTTTCATTGCAACTTCTTATATTTCTTAGGATACGAAATATTACCATTTATTGAATGTCTTTCCCTTGTTTTCGCCAAAATTTTAGCTACAATTCCATCTTATGAATCCAAAAATAAAAGATTTTATCAAAAAATATCATTTGTTAAGTTTGAGTGTCGTTGAAGCAGATTCTGATACATTAGAGGTTTATAGCGCAAGTTGTTATTATGCCTTTGATGAAGCGAATCTTAGCTTGCTTTTTAAGAGCGCGCAGGATTCTAAACATATTCAACTTTGCGCCTTAAACCCAAAAGTTGCTGTTATTATTGCAAAGGATTCTAAGAATCTTGGCAGGATTCAAGGTTTGCAAATTAAGACGTTTTTTAAACGAGCGACATTACAGCAAAAGAATCTCTATTATGCGCGCTTTCCTTTTGCCAAACTCGGTAATGGTGAGATTTTTGCATTGGAGATTCTATGGGCAAAATACACAGATAATAAACTTTTGTTAAGTGAAAAATTAACATTTATGAGGAAAAAATGAAAAAAGTTTTGTTATTAATGAGTGGAGGAGTAGATTCTAGTTATTGCGCCTATTTGCTACAAAAGCAAGGTTATTTTGTATATGGTGTGTATTTGAAATTACACGATAAGGAGGCAAAGCACCAATACTATGAGGCAAATATCAAACGATGTGCGGAGGCTTTGGGCATTACTTATGCGATAATAGACGAGCGCGAACTTTTCAAAAAAAGTGTTTATGATTATTTTGTGGAATCCTATGCTAAGGGGCAAACGCCAAATCCTTGTGCTCTATGTAATCCTTTGGTGAAATTTGGAATTGCTTTTAGATTGGCGGAGCAATTAGGCTATGATTATGTTGCCACAGGACATTATGCGCAAGTCAAAGAGGGCAAAATTGCGCAAGGCATAGATACGACAAAAGACCAAAGCTATTTTTTGTTTGGGCTCAAAAAAGAGTGGATTCCGCGCATTCTTTTTCCTTTGGGGGATAAAAGGAAGCAAGAGATTAAGCCCATTGCATTAAAGGAGCTTCCTTGGCTTGGGACTTTGGAGAGTTATAAGGATTCGCAAGAAATCTGTTTTGTGGAAAATACTTACATAGATATTTTGGAAAAACATTATAATGTAGAATCTCCCGGAGTGGTGTTGGATACACAAGGTAAGGAGATTGGCACACATAAAGGCTATATGCAATACACGATTGGTAAGCGCAAGGGCTTTACGATTAAGGGCGCATTGAATCCGCATTATGTGTTAAAGATTAATCCGCAGGAAAATACGATTGTTGCGGGTGAAAAGGACGAATTGGCGACTTATCAAGTGCGGGCAATTAATTTTTCTGTGCCAAAAGAAATGTTTGCAGAGCAACAAGCCCTAGAATGTGAAGTAAAGATTCGCTATAAAAGCCACAAGGTAAAGGCAAGAGTGCAATTAATTCAGGAGGATTCGGAAGGAAAAAAGCAAGAAATCTTGCTTGCAAATCTTCAAGAGCCAGCCTTTGGTGTAGCAAGCGGGCAGGCTTTGGTGCTTTATGAGGACGACAAAGTATTAGGAGGTGGCTTTATTGTTTAAATCCGCCTTGCGATTCTTTGCTATCTCTGTAATTTATTTTGGTTGCGCAATTTCTCCTTTTAACTCTTTGTCATAATCTGCTTTTTGATTAAAGATTCTTATCTTTTTTGCATTAAATTCAGCCGAGAGTGGATTCTTGGTTGCGTTATAGTCTTGGACTTGGATTTGTGCAACATCGCAGAGTAGATGAATCAAATCATCAATCACAAAAGGTTTGTCTTTAGCCGATTGGATTTTTTGTGCAGTTTCTTTATGTTTTTGGATAAATTCTTCACTCATTAAAGCGAGAAATGGCACTTCGGCAGTGAATCTTGAAGTTACAAAATGCCCTAATTTGCCCTTGTATTCGTATAAACTCTCTCCGTGGTCGCTAAGATAAAAAATAATAGAATCACTCTTTGCATAGATTTTAAAAATCTCATTCAAAATATAATCATTATACAAAA
>NZ_CATKCB010000212.1:0-2215 GCF_949747025.1 Helicobacter sp. UBA3407
ATGTGGCATATTGAACGAGAGGGAGGAATGCAAGCGCAAGAGGGGCAGAATCAAAGCTTTGATGAGTGGCTAAAAATTGTAACAATAAGAAAGGAGAAGGAATGAAAATTTTATATGCACCAAGCAGCAGGGAGGCGAGTGATGATTTACATAGGAATGTCGCTTGCGGGTTTGATGTTTTGATATTAGAAGCTTTAGTCAGTATGAAGCAAAAGGTATTTTATCTGCCAAATATTAAGACAGATAAGGCGGTGAAAGATTCTATTTTGGAGATTTTTAAGGATTCTATTACCTGGGCGAAAGTCGCCCCCAAAAGTATAGATTTATGCGTGAGTGATATTTCAAACATTGCTTTAAAATACGCCCTATGGACACAGAATCCTAGCATTTTATGCTTTTTTGGTTTCACTAGCGTTTCTTTTCCGGCGGAGGATAAATATTTTTCTTTAATCCAATCCTCAACACATTGTGTTTATTCGTTAAAAGAGCTTAAAGAATCCATTTTGCAATATCCAAAGTTGAAACAAGAAAAAACAAAAAGAATCCAAGAAGTGGTAAATGGAGAGATGATATGAGCGTAGAAGCACAAATAAATCAGTTTATCCAAATGGCAAAATCCAACATAGAATCGCATTTGAGCAAAGAGCGTCCTAATATCCTAGTCATTTCTTATTATCCTACTTATCGCAAGCACTATGGCAACTTAATCACTCGCTTAAAGGAAAAATATAATGTCATCACGATAGTAGAACGAGAATTAAAAGATGAGTTTGAAAGAAGTGGGCATCATAATGTCTTCTTTCCTTGGCGTATCACAGAAAATGGACAAACTTATTATTTAAATACCGATATTAGCGGGATTGATTTGATATTGACTGCCGATCAAGTGGGTTATGAGAATGGCAAGATTGATAGGACATTTTTAAGCACCACAGCCAAGCGCATTTATTTTCCACATAGTTTGATAGAGCAAACAGGAGCTTGTGAGGTAGTGGATTATATTTTAGTGCCATCAAAAGTCGCAATGAAAGAATTTAAGAAGGCATTGCCTAAAAGCAAGGTTAAGCTACTAGAGAGCGGCTATCCTAAGCTAGATAATGCAATTTTTGCCTATGATTATAAGCCGAGCAATACGATTACCTATGCTCCTAGCCTGCGCTATGGCACAGGAAGTAATGCAAATAACAATCTTTTGAGCGGATTTGAAAATATGATGGTAGAATCTTTGCTAGAAAATACAGATTATAATATTTCTTTTCGCGCTCACCCGATGAATTTTCAAAACAAACACCCCTTTTACCAACTTATCAAAGCTAAATGGGCGGGAGAGGCGCGCGTGAAGTTTGATGAGGCATTGGGCAATGCGTTTCATAATTTCAGTGAGCTTTTTATCACCGATATTTCCACGGCGGCTTTTACTTATTCTTTCAGCACTTTGCGTCCTAGTCTATTTTTCTCCCCATTAAAAATGCAAAATCCGATCACGGAATATGCTAATCAAATAAGTGCGGGGGGGGGGGGATATGTCGCAGTTTAACAGAAATAAAAGAGCGGCTTAAGGCATTAGACTTTGCACAAGATTTTGAAAGGATAGAGAAATTTAGAAACGAAGCAATTTATAATGTAGGGCATTCAGAAGAGGCTATTGTAGAGCAAATTGATAAAATTTTACAAGGAAAGTTATGAAAGCAATGATTTTAGCGGCGGGATTTGGTTCAAGGCTAATGCCTCTTACGCAAGAGAATCCAAAGTGTATGGTGGAATATTGCGGCAAAAAGCTCATTGATTATGAAATCGGGGCTTTAAAAGACGCTGGGATTAAGGAAATTGCAGTGGTGGGCGGATATTTATTTGCAGTTTTAAAAAACTATGTGGAATCACAATTTAACATAAAAAATATTTATCAAAATCTTGAATTTAATAAAACAAATATGGTGCAAACGCTCTTTTGTGCAAGGGAGTTTATAGAATCTTGTATCACACACAAGCAAGATTTGATTATTTCATATGCGGATATTGTGTATAGCGCAGAGATTGTGCGTTCATTAATGCAATCTGATGAGCCTTTAAGTATCGTGGTGGATAAAAATTGGCGCACATTGTGGGAGAAGCGATTTGAAAATCCTCTTTTGGACGCAGAGACATTAAAAATAAGAGAGGGCAAAGTCATAGAGCTTGGCAAAAAGCCTAAGAGTTATGAGGAGATAGAGGGGCA
>NZ_CATKCB010000213.1:0-3840 GCF_949747025.1 Helicobacter sp. UBA3407
CATATTTTAGAATCAAACTCGCTTCTGTGTTACCACAAGAAATTGACAGATGTTTATATTTAGATATAGATATGCTTGTTTTACAACCCTTAGAGGAATTGTTTGCTTTAGATTTGGGGGAAAATATCGCCGCAGTTGTGCTAGATTGCAGCAATCCTTATCAAGAAAAACGTTTAAAGGCACGAGATTCCACACAAGCGGATTTTGTCTTTCCTTTTAGGAAAGAGTATTTTAATGCAGGATTTATGTTGATTAACCTTAAGAAATGGAGAGAATCTCAAGTAGAGAGTAGAGCGTTGGAATTTATGCGCACTTTTATTACAAGAGTAGGCGACCAAGATATTTTAAACGCAGTCATTGGCAAAGAAACGCTTAAACTTCCTCCTAAGTGGAATTTCTTTATCAATCATTTCAACGCAGAGAGATTGGGAAGGGCGGATAACTTCTGTGCTGATGAGAGCAAAAACTGCCTCTATGGCTATACAAGCAAGCAATATCAAGAATCTTTAAGGCAAATTGCGATTGTGCATTATACCTTTTTGGGTGCGAAACCTTGGGAGAATGAGTGCAAAATACTAGATACCGCGTATTTGCCTCTTACTTATCCTTATTACGCGACTTGGTGGGAAATCGCGCTACAAACACCGATTTTCAATCAAGAGCTAAAAGAGCTTTTAAACAATCTCAAAGAAAGAGCATTACAAGACTATGCAAAGGCACTTTCGGGCAAGTTATTGCAGTTAGAAAACAAATTATTATTGCCATTAAAAAATAAAATATCGCCATTAGAGAATGAGCTATCGCAATTACAAGCAAGAATGCAAAAAGTAGAGGAATCACAAAAAATCTATGGTGCAAAGAAACGAGTGCAAAATCACTTAAACTACAAACTAGGCGTGGTCATTGTGGAATCGCAAAATATTTTTAAGAAAGTGATTCTGCCCTTTAGAATGGCGCGGATTGTTTATTTGCACAAAAAACAGCTTAAAATCCTCCAAAGTCTTTATGCGCTTAATCCACAACTAAAGCCTCCAGCACTTTCGCGATATAGTGATTTGCAAGAGGCATTATCCTATCAAAACAGCGTTTTTTATCAAACAGGCGAAAGATTCCTAAACTCTTGCAAACAATGGTTTAAAGGAAAATTTATAAAAATTTTATAATTAAAGGCGACAAATCAAATCTTTTCTTGCAATTAAAGCGCAAATGTCTTGTAAAAATCAATGAAAAAGCGTTATAATTAGAGCTTTTATTCAGCGTTATAAAGACAAAAAGGAATCTCCGTGCCAAAAGACGCACAATACGAAAATACAACAGAAGTTTTAGAGAAAGTTCAAGAACCTATCCGCTATAAAGTCATTTTGCTAAACGATGATTACACAACACAAGAATTTGTAATAGAAGTCTTGCAAAAAATCTTTCATAAGAATTTTGAAGATTCGCTCAATCTTATGCTGCAGATTCATCACAATGGTAAGGGTGTTTGTGGAATCTACCCTTATGATATTGCCGAAATTAAAGCAGTGCAAGTGCGTAAAATGGCAAAAGAAAAGCAATATCCACTACGCGCAATTTTAGAAAAAATATAAGAGAAAAAACTATGTTTGAAATTAGTAAAGAATTAAATGTCGTGCTACAAAATGCACAAAAGGAAGCAAAGCTTAGAGGACACGAATATTTAACCTTAGAGCATATTTTTCAAGCTTTATTAGAAAACAAAAAAGTCATTAAAGCCTTGCAAGAATGTGGCGGAAATATTGAAATAATGAAACAGCAAGTTAAAAGATATTTAGAGCATTTTTTGACTGCTTTTCCAGAATATAAAGACAACAACGAAATGCCACAAGAAACGCTTGCAGTTACGCGTGTAATTGAAATGATGATAAGTCATGTAAGAGGCTCACAACGCAAACAAGCGCAAGTGAGTGATTTGCTTGCTGCGATTTTGGAGGAGGAAAAGGCATTTTGCACACAGGTTCTTAAAACGCAAGGAATCACGCGTTTGAATATCCTAGAATACATCACAGAAAATCAAGAGGAATTTAATATTGGCTTGGACAAAACAGAGGACAAAGTAGAATCCAATCAAAGACAAGAGGAGCAATCAGAATCCGCATTAGAGAGATTCTGCACAAATTTGACTCAAGAAGCAAGAGAGGACAAGATTGACCCTGTCATCGGGAGAGAAGTAGAAATTCGTCGATGCTTTGAAATTCTATTGCGCAAGAAGAAGAATAATCCTTTATTAGTCGGTGAACCTGGTGTTGGAAAAACTGCAGTAGCCGAAGGATTAGCCCTTAAAATCACGCAAGAAGCAAGTCCTTTGGATAAAACTGAAATTTATATGCTCAATATGGGCGCACTCGTGGCAGGAACAAAATATCGGGGAGACTTTGAAAAACGCATTAAACTCCTAAGTGATGAAGTGCTTGAGCGCGGGAATGTCGTGCTTTTTATTGATGAGATTCATATGCTCATTGGTGCAGGGGCAACAAATAGTGGTAGTATGGACGCAAGCAATCTACTCAAACCTATGCTTGGTAACGGAAAACTACGTTGCATAGGAGCTAGCACTTATGCGGAATATCGCTCCTTTTTAGACAAAGACAAGGCACTTTCACGTCGTTTTGCCAAAGTGGAGGTAAAAGAGCCAACCCAAGAGGAAAGCATTTTGATTTTGCAGGGCGTGAAAAAATATTACGAAAATCATCACAATGTGCGCTATACTGATGAGGGAATCGCATTAATGGTAGAACTATCGGTGCGTTATCTGCACGAGCGATTCTTGCCCGATAAGGCGATTGACATTATGGACGAAGTGGGCGCGAGCTACAAGCTAGATGGCAGGAGTGGAAAGGTAAGCCTACAAAGCATCAAACAAATGGTAGCCAAAATGGCTAAAATTCCGGAAATTGAAGCAACTAAGAATGATAAAAGCTTGCTTAAAAACTTAGAAAAACATCTCAAAAGTAGAATCTTCGGACAGGACGAAGCCATTAGTGAAGTCGTTAGTGCGTTAAAACGCAACAAAGCAGGGTTAAGCACTCCAAATAAACCCATAGGCTCTTTTCTTTTTAGCGGTCCAAGCGGAGTGGGTAAAACAGAACTTGCAAAAGAGCTTGCAAAATCCCTTAATATCAACTTTGAGCGCATTGATATGAGCGAATATATGGAGAAATTCTCTACTTCCCAGCTTATTGGTGCAGCGGCAGGATATGTTGGCTATGAAAAAGGTGGAATTCTCACAGAGATGATAAAGAAAAATCCACATACTTTGCTACTCTTAGACGAAGTAGAAAAGGCACACCCTGAAGTCTTGAATCTCTTTTTGCAGGTAATGGATTATGGAAAATTAACCGACAATAACGGACAAAGTATAGACTTTTCTTCAGTCATTTTGATTTTAACTTCTAATGTTGGTTCTAAAGAATCCCCAATTCTAGGCTTCAAAAAAGATTCCAACACGCGCTTTAATAGTGCGATTAAAGAGACTTTTTCGCCTGAATTTAGGAATCGCCTAGACGCAATTATCGCCTTTAATGCGCTAAGTCCAAAAGAAATTTTAAAAATTGTAGAAAAAAACATTGCGGATTTGAATCAACAAATTAAAGCAAAGGGAATTGAAGTCGTTTTGGAAAAAAGTGCGAGAGAGTATTTGGCAGAAGTTGGATTCAATACCGAACTTGGCGCGCGTCCTTTGGCACTTGTGATTCAAAAAGAAATCAAGAATCCGATGAGTGATTTGATGTTGTTTGGAGATTTAGAGAAAGGTGGAAAAATATTTTTTGAATACAAAAATAAACAGCTGATATACCATAGTCAAAAACCTCAAAAAACAAC
>NZ_CATKCB010000214.1:0-2911 GCF_949747025.1 Helicobacter sp. UBA3407
CAAAGGGTTCTTCAATCCAAGTAAAAGTTATGATAAAGTTTATGATGTGAGCTTTGATATTCCTAAAGCCTTTCCTGCGTTGTCTCTAAAAATTGCAAACAAAGAAGAAGTGGCTCATTATAGAAAACATTATTTTGTAGATGATAATGATGTGATTATGTGTCAGCCCCCGCTTTATGTTGGAGGATATTTAGGTAGAGTGTTTGATACGCGTTATGCTGGGCTTTTAAGAGAGTATTTTAAGCCACAAGAATTACAAGAGGGCAACACACCTTTTGCCGCATTGCTCCAAGAGATAGAATCTTCTCCCTCTCCTTGTGGGGTGCATATCAGGCGAGGGGATTTATCCCAGCCTCATATTGCTTATGGCAATCCCACGAGCAATGAGTATTTTGCCAAAAGCATAGAGCTAATGCGCCTTTTGCACCCGCAAAGTAGCTTTTATCTCTTCAGCGATGATTTAGCTTTTGTCAAAGAGCAGATTGTCCCACTGCTTAAGGGCAAAACTTATAGAATCTGCGATGTGAATAACCCAAGTCAGGGCTATTTGGATTTGTATCTTTTAAGTCGGTGTCGCAATATCATCGGCTCACACGGAGGTATGGGAGGATATGCGAAGATTCTTTCCCCTCACAATCCGCTTTTGATTACCCCTCGCTATCGTAATATTTTTAAAGAGGTAGAAAATGTAATGTGCGTGAATTGGGGAGAGAGTGTGCAACACTTACCTTTAGTATATTCTGCCCCCCCCCACTTGTCTCCCAGCTCAAAAGAAATGCGCCGCTTAATTCGCGCTTATATAAGGAGAAAGATAATGCAAGTGCTTGAAAAGTTTAAGGTAAAAAGGTTTGCAAATGGTTCCCTTTCTTGATGTCAAAGCAATAAATCAAAGATTGAGTGCAGAGATGGAATCTGCTTTTTGCGAAGTGCTAGAGAGTGGTTGGTATGTTTTGGGCGAGCAAGGCAAAGCCTTTGAGCGTGAGTTTAGCGCGTATTGTGGGACAAATTATTGTGTAGGTTGTGCAAATGGTTTGGACGCTTTGCGACTTAGTATTAAAGCATTTGGATTTGGCGTGGGCGATGAGATTATCGTCCCTGCAAATACCTATATTGCTTCCATTTTGGCAATCACTGATAATGGCTGCACACCTGTGCTTGTAGAACCAAGCTTAAAGACTTATAATATTGATGTGGATTTGATTGAGGAGCGTATCACACCAAAAACTAAAGCAATTCTTGTCGTGCATTTGTATGGACAGGCGGTGGAAATGCAGAAAGTTTGGGATTTAGCGCAAAAATATGGTTTAAAAATTATAGAAGATTCTGCACAAGCGCATGGCGCAATCTATCAAGGCAAGAGAGTAGGGAGTTTGGGCGATGTGAGTGGATTCTCATTTTTTCCGGGTAAGAATTTAGGTGCATTAGGCGATGGTGGCTGTGTGGTTACAAATGATGAAGCTTTGGCACAGAGAATCCGCGCATTAGGGAATTATGGCTCACATATCAAATATGAAAACCTCTATGCAGGGCTAAATTCTAGGCTTGATGAAGTCCAAGCGGCATTTTTGCGCCTCAAACTTAAAATCCTTGATGAGGATAATAAGCGGCGACAAGAGATTGCGAGAGTTTATAGAGAGCAGATTCAAAACGAGCGTATTATCCTCCCACAGGTTCAAAGTGAGGAGGGGGCGGTGTGGCATCTCTTTGTCGTGCGCACGAAAAATCGCGCGCGTTTGCAAGAGCATTTGAGTCAGAGTGGAATCCAAACGCTTATCCATTATCCTATCCCACCGCACAAGCAGCAGGCTTACAAGCAATATAATCATTTGAATCTGCCCATTACCGAGCGTATTCACAAAGAAGTGCTATCCTTGCCTATAAGTCCTGTGATGAGCGATGAGCAAGTAGGCATAGTGATAGATGCTGTGAATGCGTTTAAAGAATAGAATCTAAGGAGATAAAATGCAATATAAAATCGTAGAACTTACCTGTGGCTTAGGCAATCAAATGTTTCAATATGCCTTTGCTAAGAGTTTAGAGCATCATTTGCAAATGCCTATTTTGCTTGATAAAACTTGGTTTGAAGTAGAGGGGAAAAAGCATTCTATTCCCTTTAGTTTAGATATTTTCAATATTGATTTGCCTTATGCGACACAAGAACAAATCGCCTATGCTAAGGAAAAAATCAGGTATTTTGAAAGCAAACCTAAAATAATAAGAAGTATTCTAAAGCGCATAGGCTATCCTAGAGCTACGAATAGTTGTGCTACTTATGATAAATACATACCAGAGTATTTAAAGCCAAATTCTTTTACATATTTTTATGGTTGGTTTCAAAATCCACTTTATTTTAAAAATATATCCTCTCACATAAAGGAGATATTATGCCCCCCCCCATTAAAAGCGAAATAAATAAACATAAATTAGAGCAGATTCTCCAAGCTAAAAATAGTTGTTTTATTCATATACGAAAAGGTGATTATTGCACGCACTCTTGGCTATTAGGAAATGATGAGATTATTTGCGAGGATTGGATTAAGATTCAAACAAAAGAGGGGGCATTATGAAGTATTCCCTTAAGACTTTTGTGAGAAATATAAGGTATCTGGCAAGATATAATTTAAAAGAAATGGAGATAAGGCTGCATAACTTATCTCCTTTAAATTTCCAAAATTTTGCAGCAGTATTGCGCGATGAAATCAAAAATGACTTTGATAAAATCGCACCGCCTATTGTGAAAGATAGCTTTGAGACTTTGGAAATTTTATTACAATCTCAAAAAAGCTTTATTCGTTTTGGCGATGGTGAATATGATATTATGGAGGGTAAAAGCATACCCTTTCAAGAATATGATAAATATCTTGCTCAAACTTTGCAAGAAGCTATTACCTCACAAGATGAGAATCTCCTC
>NZ_CATKCB010000215.1:0-4712 GCF_949747025.1 Helicobacter sp. UBA3407
AAAAGGAATTGTAGAATCTCTTAAAAAATCAAGCTTTAGCATACAAAATATAGAAACCAAGCGACGCAAAACCGCTACCCCACCACCTTTTATGACTTCTACCTTGCAACAAAGTGCAAGCTCACTGCTTGGATTCTCTCCCTCACGCACGATGCAAACTGCGCAAAAACTCTATGAGGGGGTGATGACGCATCAAGGCTCTATGGGCGTGATTACTTATATGAGAACAGATAGTTTAAATATCGCCAAAATTGCGCAAGAGGAGGCGCGCAAGTTGATTGTTAAAACTTATGGTAAGGAATATGTGCCAACCAAACCCAAGATTTATGCAACTAAAGCAAAAGGCGCGCAAGAGGCTCACGAGGCGATTCGCCCAACTTTAATGGATTTCACACCGCAAATTGCTGCACAATATCTTAAAGGAGATGAGTTAAAGCTTTATACGCTTATTTACAAGAGATTCTTTGCTTCTCAAATGAGTGATGCGGAGTTTGAGTTGCAGAATCTTTGGATTGGCAATGACATAGCACTTCTAAAAGCAAGCGGGCGTAAGCTGCTTTTTGATGGTTTTTATCGTATGTTAGGTAATGAGGACAAAGACAAATTATTGCCGACTTTAGAAGTTGGAAGTGCATTGCGATTAGAAAAATGCAAGGACGAAAAGCGTGAGACAGAGCCCCCGTCAAGATTCTCTGAAGCAAGCTTGATTAAAACTTTGGAATCCTTAGGAATAGGGCGCCCAAGCACCTATGCCCCAACGATTTCTTTGCTTACCTCAAGGGATTATATCACGATTGAAAAAAAGCAAATCAAACCTCAAGAAGTGGCTTTTAAAGTAGTGGAGTTATTAGAACAGCATTTCAATGAAATTGTGGATTCCAAATTTACTGCAAATTTAGAGGAAAAACTTGATGAAGTGGCGGAATCCAAGCAAGATTGGCAGCAACTCTTGTGGCATTTCTATGAGCCTTTTATTCAAAAGATTAGCGAGGGTAAAACAAAGATTCAAAGCCAAAAATTAGCAATTCCCATCGGAAAATCCTGTCCGCTTTGTGGTAAGGAGTTGGTGCGTAGAAACAGCCGATATGGTGAGTTTGTGGGGTGTAGTGGGTATCCTAAGTGTAAATATATTCAAAAAGAATCTAATCTTTCTAATGAGGAATCGCAAAGCTTTGGGATTTGTGAAAAATGTGGTAAGGAAATGGTGAAAAAACGCGGTAGAAATGGAGAGTTTCTCGCTTGTAGCGGTTATCCAGAATGTAAAAATACAAAGCCTTTGAATCCAAGTCAAAGGAGCGCACCACAAGCTTTGGAGGGTGTGAAATGTCCAAAATGTGGTGGAAATATTTTGGAGAGAAATGGGAGATATGGGAAATTTTATAGTTGCAGAAATCACCCTAAATGCGACTTTGTCGCTAAATTTCCACCAATAAACCAAAAATGTCCCAAGTGTAATTCCTTGCTTATGCGCAGAACATTTAGAAATAAGCCCATTTTAGAATGCTCCAATCCCGAGTGTAAAGAAAGAATGGACGATATACAATCTACTTAAGGAGAGAAAATGACACAAGAAATTTTAGATTTTTTAGATAAAAATGTAGGATTTTTGGCAACCAAAGGCACTTGCGGGAATCCTCGCGTGCGCCCGATTCAATCGCCATTATTTTATCAAGGCAAATTGTATTATTGCACTTCTAAAACCAAAGGAATGGTGAAGCACATACAGAATTTTTCCAATGTAGAACTTTGCGCTTTTGATTCTAAAGAAACTTGGATAAGAATCCGCGCGGAAATTATCTTTGAGGATAATGCGGCAGTCAAAGAAGCAATGTTTGTAAAATATCCTTTGGTAAAAGAAATTTATACAAGTCCGACAAATCCAGATTTCGCTGTTTTTTATTTCAAGAATCCAAGCATTAAAATCCAAAACTTTAGCGGACGCGAAGAAGTCATAAAGGATTAAAATGCAAGAGATTTTTTTATGTAGCATTTGCAATGTCTCTAGCGGAAGCTGTGCAGAGGATTGCGCGTATTGTACTCAAAGCGCAAAATATAATGCGGAGATTGACAAGTATAAATACAAGCCGATTCCACAGATTTTGGAGGAAGCAAAGAGGGCAAGCAAAAATGGTGCATTGGGATTCTGTCTTGTTACAAGTGGGCGCACTTTGGATTCTAAGCGAACAGAATATATTGCAGAAGCTGCCCGTGCGATTGTCAAAGAGGGATTGCATTTGCATTTAATTGGTTGCAATGGAATCGCAGATGTGGAATCCTTAGTAGAACTGAAGAATGCGGGAATTGCGAGTTATAATCATAATTTGGAAACAAGTCAAAACTTTTTTTCTAATATTTGCACCACGCATAGCTTTGAGGAGCGATTCCAAACAAATGAAAATGCCAGAATTGCAGGGCTTGGACTATGCTGTGGTGGAATCTTTGGAATGGGGGAGAGTTGGCAGGATAGAATGGACTTTCTCTATGCTTTGCAAACGCTAAATCCTCATACTACGCCTATTAATTTCTTTATCCCAAACCCAGCATTGCCCTTAACTCAAGAGATTCTAACTCAAGAGGAAGCGTTAGAGTGTGTGAAGTTAGCGCGTGAATATTTGCCAAATGCTAGGCTGATGATTGCAGGAGGGCGAGAGCGCGTGTTTGGAGAGGAGCAAAAGACACTCTTTGAATGTGGGATTAATGCGGTGGTGCTAGGGGATTATCTGACGACTAAAGGCAACACACCAAAAGAGGAAGTGGAGCGGATTAAAGCTTATGGATATGGAATTGCAAAAAGCTGTGAGTAATGAAAGCAAATAACATTCAAAAGTCAGAATCCTTGCAAGACTTGGAATCCCAAGAAACAAAATCAGAAGTGAAATCCAATGCAAAGGATTCCTTTATAAAGCTGTTGGAATTACGAAAGCTATGCAGTTTTGGCTTATTCAAAAGTATTTGTGCGAAAATTTGGTTGCTTGTGCGCTATTTGTATGTGTTTTTAAAAGGCGATTTGCTGTATTATGCCTCAAGCCTTAGTTTTTACACGATTTTTGCGCTTTTGCCTATGCTTTTGATTGTGTTTTCGCTTGTTGCCGCAATGCCAGAGTTTAGAGAAAATTTAGAAAGTTTTAAAAATCTCATCATTACAAACTTTATCCCCACGCATTCCGATGTTTTTTTAAGTTATATGGATAGTTTTTTACAAAACTCCACAAAGCTTGGTGGAATGGGATTTATCTACGCTTTTATTACTTCTATTTTGTTTTTTAAAAACTATCAAGATATTGCAGGAAAAATTTTTCACTCCCACACACGCGGTTTTTGGGATTCTATTTCTGTATATTGGACTTGTATGACGCTTTTTCCATTAGGGATTCTATTTTCTATTTATTTAAGCACCAAAGCGTATGCATATTTGCAAGAGTTGGGTTATAGCACTTATATTGCTTGGCTTTTTCAGCTGATACCTTATTTGGTAGTGTGGGCGGTGTTTTTTATGCTTTTTAAAATTTCTGCAAATACTAAGATTAGCAATAAAAATACCTTGATAAGCTCCCTTATTACCGCACTTTTATGGTCTATTTGTAAATGGGGATTTGTTTATTATGTGTTTTATAACAAAGCTTATTTAACGCTTTATGGTTCTTTTAGTATTTTGCTTTTTTTGTTTATTTGGGTTTATCTCTCGTGGGCGATTCTACTTTTTGGAATGAGTCTTAGTCGCGGGATTGATGAAGTTTTTATTCAAGAGTTAGAATCGCAAAGTGAGTAGGGGGAGTTTGTAAGCAACTCACTACCGCCTTCTTATGGGATTCTGCCCCTCTTGTCATTATGAGACTTCGTAAGAAGTCGGGGCAATCTATAGTTTTGCATATAATAATTTTTTCAATGGAATCGCGCAAGTATGCTTGATTATGGATTGCAACACTAGTGTTTGCAATGACGGAGGAAATGGAATCTCGCAATGACAAAACCAAACTACTACGCAATGTGCGCTTTGTCTCTTGCTCCGCTCATTCCTTGTAATGACGCGGTGGTTGGCTTTATGTCTTTGTGCGATTCCATATTTAAAAGCAAAAATCTAAAATTTTAAATACCCATTAGGAAAATATGCTAAAATTACAAAATTTTTTATTTTTAAAGGATATTTTTTGGAAACAGAGTCGCTTCTTTTGGCTATTTTCGCACTCTTTTTGGTAATGTTGAATGGTTTCTTTGTGCTTTCTGAATTTGCAATCGTCAAGATTCGCCGTTCTCGTTTAGAGGAATTAAGTAGGAGAGAAGTTCCGAGTGCGAAATTAGCACTTAAGATTACAGGCAAGCTAGATTCTTATCTTTCTGCTACACAGCTTGGCATTACGCTTTCCTCTTTGGGGCTAGGTTGGGTTGGCGAACCTGCGATTGCGCGTCTGCTTGAAAAGCCTTTTAAATACTTCATAGGTGAAAATCCTGTTCTACTACATTCTGTTAGTTTTGTTGTTGCGTTTAGCTTTATTACGCTTTTGCATGTTGTAGCAGGAGAGTTGATTCCAAAGTCTGTTGCAATTGCGAAATCTGAAAAGGCAGTGTTGTTTGTGGCGAAGCCTCTACATATGTTTTGGATTCTCTTTTTTCCTCTGATTCGTATTTTTGACTATTTGGCGGTTTTTTCTTTGCACAAAATGGGCATTAAACCCGCAAGTGAGGGAGAGGAGAGTGCGCACTCCGAAGAGGAG
>NZ_CATKCB010000216.1:0-3831 GCF_949747025.1 Helicobacter sp. UBA3407
CAACAGCAAATCCTCTTCCGTGTTCTCCTGCTCTTGCTGCTTCAATGGCTGCATTAAGGGCTAAAAGATTGGTTTGGTCTGCAATGTCTTTAATCACGCCTACGATTCCTTTAATATCTTCAGCTTGTCTTGTTGCATCACTTGTCTTGTTGCTAACATTTTCCATAGATTGGTTAATCTCTTCTACGGCTGCAGCAGATTGTTGGAGAGAGCTTGCTTGAGTTTGTGAGCCTTCGGTTAGTCTGGTCATAAATTTCTCTAGCTCGGAAGATTGTGCAGAGAGATTTTGTGCGAACCCTGCACTAGCCGTTAGCATTTGGCGGATTTCCTCTCCTAAAGTATTTGTTGTGATTTCTACACTACCTTTTGCATCTTTTACTTCTGTTGTAAAATCAAGGGTTTTATAGGATTCAAAGACACGATGGATTTCATTCATATCACTTCCCACTTTGTTTTGTAAAACATCTAACATATTATTTAGCACATTTTTAAGCTCTACTAATTGCGGATTGGCAGGTTGCTTGACGATTCTTGCCGTTAAATCTCCATTTTCAATGGCTTTAGCGGTTTGAGCAGATTGCTCAATTGCTTCTTCGTCAATTCTTAAAGAATCTTGTGTTCTCTTAATGTTGTCATTGATAAGTTTGCCCATAATTCCTAACTCATCATTCGCATTGATTTTGATGAATTGAGTCTCCTTGCTTTCGTGGTTGATGAATCGGAAGAAAGCAACAAGAGTTTTTACCAACATAGGCAGACGATTCCCCAAATTGACTTTAATATACCAATAGATTAATCCCATTGCTACAACAATAAAGATTAATGAAGCGATGCCAATCGTGTATTGCAAATGATAAAGAGGGGCTAATACGGAATTTTTGGGTGCGGTTGTTACTACGGCAAAACTTGCTTCATTATCTGCAACGGAGAAGTTTTCTAAACTTGCAAAGCTGGAATTGCCGTGAGTGTCTGTGTAGTCGTAGATGCCATCTTGATGATCCTTGATTGCGTTAATGAGGCTTTGCGCACCGGGAGTAGGATTCACATCTTGAATTTGTTTTAAGAGTTGATTGGAATCCGGAGATGAAATAATTAACCCATCATTATCTAGGAGTAGTCTTATATCTTGTTCAAATACGCTTTGGTCTGGGTCATTTAGATATGCTGCTATTGTTTCAAAATTGAAGATAAAGCCTATTGCACCTATAATTTGTTTTCTACTATCAAATAGGGGCATAACTAGCCCTGTTCCAATAAAATCATCTTCGCCGATTTGGAATTTTCTTGTTTTACCAAAAAATACCCGATTGCTACCATATTTACCCTCTCGTAATGCATCTTGAATACTTGCGAGTTGTGGGAAAGTGTCTCTTGCTTGCTTAGAGGTAATCCCCCCCTTTTTGGAAGTGTCTTCGTCATAAAGCATCATAAAAAACTCACCACTTGGAGTAATGTGTAAAGGATTCTCTCTGAAGTGAGCAGGGGCGTTTTTGAGATAGAGAAATCCATAATTTGCATTAGAGGAACTATCAAAAACTCCCTCTACAACATTATAAATCCTCTGAAAGCTTAAATCTCTAATTTCTGCAGTTTCAAAAATGTGATTGAGGATTGAGGAACTCCCCCGCGTGATGGTAATTAATTCTTCTGAAATTCCCTTGATATGGTCGGCATAACTTTGAGAGGACTTCTCAACAATGTCTTTTGCATTGCGTTGCATATTTTCACTGACGCGATTTGTAACAATTAAACTTAAAATAATGATACCAACAATAAAAATTATGGCAATTACGCTATTAAGCTTAGTTTGCAGTTTAAGGTTTCTGAAAAAATCCATATACCTAACCTCCTTTTAGAATTGAATATTTAAGTTTTTTGAAAGATTGGAATTATGCCAAAAATATTTTAAAAATTTAATAAAGTTCAAAAATTTTTGTTTCTATACCATTTTCTAAATAATTTTATATTTTCAAAGCAGTTTCTAGTGCTGCTTTATCTTTGGGAACTTTTAAGAAGTTGCTATTTCCTTTTTGTGTTTGCATTACCGCTAGAGAATCCGCGATTCTTAATGCTTGGTCAATATTATGTGAAACCATTATTAAGGTATGCGTGTGAGCAATTTCAATCAATAATTCTTCAATGATATTTTGGGAATATAAATCTAGCGCACTTGTGGGTTCATCTAAAAGCAAGATTTTTGGCTCTAGGCTTAGGACTCTAGCTAAAAGTAGTCTTTGTTGTTCACCCCCAGAAAGTCGCAAAGCATTTTCTCGCAAACGATTTTTCAGATTATTCCAAAGACCTACTTGTTGCAAAGATTCGCAAATCTTAGCTTGAATTGCGTGTTTATCTAGGTTTGTCAATAAGGAGAGGGGCAAACTCAAGTTTTTTTCAATACTTAGATTAAAAGGTTGGGGTGTTTGAAAAAGCATACCGACATTTTTGCGCAAAATCTCTAGTGGAATCCTCTGAATGTTTTGCATAGAAGTAGAATCCAAATCTAGTAAAATTTCGCCCATAATCTCCCCACCCATTTCTTCACAAAGCCGATTAATGCAGCGTAAAAAAGTGCTTTTACCACAACCTGAAGCACCTAAAAGCGTAAAAATTCCATAAGGTTTGATTTGCAAGTTGAGGTTAGAGAAAATCTGCTTCTCCCCAAAGCGCACACCTAAATTTTTCATTTCAAGAATCATTAGAGTTCCTTTTTGCAATTCCTTTTAAGATTCCACCTAGAAGCAACAAAAATCCGCATAGGAAAAGTAGCACTAGGCTTGCTCCCATTGCGTTTTGTAGCTCTCCTTGTGTCTGATAGTTTTGGGAGTTGTAATAGATATAAAACGACAAGGATTCAAATTTGCCTAAAAGCCCATTGGGCAATCCTGCATTTGCCACTGCACCGACAAACATCACCACAGCGGTGTCTTCTGCTACTCTACCAAGTGCTAAGATTGCACCGCTTAGGATTCCATTTCTTGCTTCAGGGAGCAAAAAATACCACAGAATCTTGCCTTTAGGCAAACCTAAGCCCAAAGCATTGAGCATTAAGTCTTGCGGCACAGATAAAAGGGCTTCTTTGGTTGTAGCAATGAGTGTAGGCAAAACAAGCAAAGCAAGACAACAAGCTGCAAGGAGTAGGCAGCTGTTTGCCTCTGGTAGCAAGTGATTTTTAAGCCACAAAATGCTTAAGAATCCAAATAGCCCCATAATCACCGATGGAATCCCTGCAAGAATATCTACCATTGTGTTTAAAAACCACTTTTCAAAAGCATTGGCATAATAGGCAAGATAGATTCCACAGCCAATTCCAGGAATAATCGCAAATAAGAGGCTTAAAATCACAAGCCATAAAGTCCCAAGAATTGCAGGAAAGATTCCATTAAACACTGCTGCTTTACCCAAAATTGCACTAAGAGGTGCGGTATTGCCAAAAAAGAGTTGTAAATCTAACACAGAGATTCCACGCCAAAATACCCAAAGCAAAAGAGAGCAAACAACCAAGACAACGCAAGTAGAACTCAAGAGACTTAAGAGATAAAAGACATTTGCGATTTTACGTTTCATTGTAGAATCCTAAAGTGAGTTGGATTTATGCAAAATGCCACGTGCAAAAAGGGCTAAAAGTGCATTGGAAACAATCAGCAAAAATCCAGAAACAAAAAGTGCATTATACGCCTCCCCGATACTCTCATTCGCGGTGATAAGTGCGATATGCGCACTCAAAACACGCAAAGGGTCAAAAAGTGAAGTGGCAAAATTCAAGGCATTAGAGGAAAGCATTAGCGCAATCATTGTATCACCAAAGGCTCTTCCAAAGCCTAGTAAAAATGC
>NZ_CATKCB010000217.1:0-3504 GCF_949747025.1 Helicobacter sp. UBA3407
AGAATTTGAAGATAAAATTGCGATTCTTTGATGATATTTTGTGCATAAAACTGCTGGCTTAATGTTGCAAGCTCTAAGCTCGCAAGCAATCCGTTATCCTCTTCTAGTTGTTGCAAAAGTTCTTGATTAATGCGAAAGGCTTCTTGTGTAGTTTGCAAGAAAAATATTTTATTTGCATTATTCAAAAATTCTTCCATTTTAAACTTCAAATTTCCATCGCCAAAATAGATTTCATCTAAAGTAGAAGCTTTTTTATTGCCAATAATTGTAGAAATTACAAAATTTTGCAAAATCATATGAATAGAATTTAGCTGATTAATACAACTGCGAAGTTCTGTTAGGCTTTCGGGATTATTGCGATTCAAAATACGATTCGTAACAACAATTTGAGATAAAAAAACGATTCTTTGAGCAAGCAAACGTTGCTTGCCACTAATATTCACATAATAAAGTAAAGCGTCTTGTTTTTGCAATCCTCGTTTGTTAATTTGTGCATAAAAAATGATTCCGACACACAAAAGGATACACAATAAAGATTCTAAAATGATGATTTTTTTACCTTTGAAAAAATGCAATGCTTTACCTTATAAATTATTGGTGTATTGTATCAATCTTGATAAAAATTAGCAATAAATTGTGCTAAAATTAACCTTTCAAATTCACCGATTCCCATTATTCAAGGAGTATCTATGTTCTCTCTAAAAGCACTAAGCCCAAATCTAATACAAAAAAGTTGTTTTCTGACTTTTAGCGCATTGCTTTTAGGCGCGTGTGCGCAAAAGTTTAATGATTTGCCCAATACACGTGTTTTAAAAACTTGCCAAGAACCCATTGCGAGCTATCATCTAATGGGTTTAAAAAGTGGTGATTATAATGACCTTACGATTCCTAATACGCAGGTGCAACAAATGGTAGAAAAATCACTTGCGCAGAGTGGTTGCTTTATTCAATCTGAACAAATTAGCACAGAAACAACCAATACACAAAAGAATCATTATCAATTAGAAGTAGTCTTTGGCAATATCAATACACAGACTAAACAAGGCGGTTTTTGGAGTTCGCAAACAAGCGACCAAGCTGTTTTTGAAGTTCAACTTAATTTCCATAGAACCAATGAAGTGAGAATCTTTCGTGGAAAATCAAGCATTCAAAATCAAAATAGTCAATATTTAGTCATCTTTGGAGAGAAATCCAAACTCAATCCCAACCAAATCCAAATTACTATTCAAAATGCAATTAATTCCGCCATTAATGAAGCAACACGCAATTTAATTCAAGAAGTCCAAAACAAAGATTCTACAAATTATTCCAATTTTTAAATTCTAAGCTTCACGCTTAGAATGAATTTCAATGTTTTTTTGACGCTACTTCAATGCCTCTTTGGCGATTTCTTTTGCGCGTTGCAAAGCTTGTGGAATCTTAAGTTTATCTTTGCCACCTGCGGTTGCAAAATCCTCGCGTCCGCCCCCATTCCCTCCTAAAATCTGAGCAATCTCTTTTACCCAAGCTCCAGCCTTTAAATCCACGCCTTTTACACCTGCAGTAATTCCAATTTTATCTTTTTGCTCCTCTGTTGAAAGCAAAAGAATTGCTACTTTCTCATTTTCGTTTTTGGCATTATCTACAAGCTTTTTTGCCTCACTTGCCTCAATCTCTTTTAACTCCAACACAATAAGTTTTGTTCCATTGATAATTTCTGATTTCATTGCCTTTAGGCTGTTTGGGAATTTGTTTGCTTTATTTTTCAATTCACGCACTTGCTCTTTTAGCTTGTCAATCCCTTGCAAAAGATTCTGTGCTTTTAAGTTTTCCTTTGCTTTTTCTATGTCGTCAAGTGCATTTTTGCCCAATTCATAGGCTGCCTTACCGCATACCGCTTCAATCCTACGCACGCCACTACTCACTCCGGATTCCTTAACGATGTAAAAACTTCCAATAAATGCAGTATTTGGCACATGGATTCCACCACACAACTCTATGGAATCGCCAAAACTAATCACTCTCACTTCGGTTCCATATTTCTCACCAAAAAGTGCCATAGCTCCTTTTGCTTTCGCACTTTGTATATCCATTTGTTCACAGATTTGCGGATACGAACTTAGAATCTGTGCATTTACATTCTGCTCAATCTTTTCCAATTCCTCTTTATTTAGGCTTTGCGAATGGCTAAAGTCAAAACGCAAACGATTGGATTCTACAAGGCTACCTGCTTGTGTAATATGTTCTCCCAAAATCTCTCGCAAGGCTTTGTGCAACAAATGCGTCGCGCTATGATGTTTAGCGATTTCTAAGCGGATAGAATCCACAATTGCAAGCACTCCTTCTTTCAGTCTCAAATCCTGCACCGCCTTGACTTGGCTAATGTTTAAACCAAAATATTTTTTAGTGTCTAATATCTCTGCAATTTTGTCATTATTATGCATTAGCACACCTTTATCTCCCACAGGACCACCGGATTCTGGATAAAAGGGCGTCCTATCAAGCAAGATAAAGCCCATTTCGTCTTTTTTGATACTTTCTACGCGTTGCAAATTTGCGTCCAAAAGTGCGAGAATTCGGCTTTGGGCTTCTGTCTTTTCATATCCAACAAACTCATTAACTCCAAATTCGCTTAATAATAGTTTAAAATCTCCCTCTTTTACACTATCTCCGCTCCCTTTCCAATTTGCCTTTGCCTGTTCCTTTTGGGCTTTCATACAGATTTCAAAACTATCCACATCTACGCCAAAGCCATTTTCACGCAACATATCTTGCGTCAAATCAAGCGGAAAGCCATAAGTATCATAGAGTTTAAATGCCACTTCACCGCTAAAAAGCTGATTTGGCTTTTCGTCTTTTAATTTTTCTAACTCTTTATTAAAAAGATTCATACCATTTTCAATCGTTTCAAAGAATCTTAACTCCTCTGCCTTGCATTGTTGCATAACAGCTTGTTGTTTTTCCAACAAATAACGATAATGCGCCCCCATATTCTCACACACGCAACCTACTACTTGATAAACAAAAGGTTCTCTAAGCCCTAATAAATAGCCGTGTCTAATCGCCCTGCGCAAGATTCTGCGCAAGACATATCCCCTACCCTCTTTGTCAAAATTCACACCTTGTGCAAGTAAAAATGCTACACTTCTTGCGTGGTCTGCAATCACGCGAAAACTTGCACCACTTTCATATATATAAGTTTGTCGGGTAATCTCTTCTACTTTGGCAATTAAGGGCATAAAAAGCGAGGAATCAAAATTGCTATGTTTGCCCTCTAGCAATGCAACCACACGCTCTAACCCCATACCTGTATCAATGCTAGGCTTAGGCAAAGGCTTAAGATTCCCCTCTTTGTCGCGTTCAAATTGCATAAAAACAAGATTCCAAATCTCTAAGAATCTATCGCCATCTCCGCCGAAATAATCCTCTGGTCCATTGAAAAACTCTGCACCTTGATCTACAAAAATCTCACTACAAGGTCCGCATGGTCCCACATCGCCCATTTGCCAAAAATTATCTTTATCC
>NZ_CATKCB010000218.1:0-3140 GCF_949747025.1 Helicobacter sp. UBA3407
GCAGAATCGTAAATTAAATCAATCTACTTGCAGCATATAGTGCGGCGGTTTCGCTTCGTAGAATATTGCATTTTGGTGCGCTAAAAATGTGTTTATCCCGCAAGATTTCGCGTTCTTTTTGACTAAATCCCCCCTCGCAACCAATCATTAAAGGCATTTTCAAAGAATCCACTAAAGCCTCACCACCAAAGTCTAAAACTGCAAAATTTGGGTAGTTTTGTAGCACTTCCTCCATATTTGAGAAAATTTCAATTTCTAATCCTATTAAGCGTCCGCATTGCTCACAAGAATGATTTAAGATTCTCTGAAGTCGCTTGAAATCTAGCTTAAATTGTTTTTGGGAATATTGCGCATAAAAAAAGGTAACTTTGGCTAAATTGAGTTCATTGAGCATAGGAAGTGTTTTTTCAATATTTTTTGGCTCTATCATTGCCCAAATCAAATGCCCTTTGGGTGGATTGTGGGGCGAGATAATTTGGATTTCTTGCAAGGTAAGTTTCGCATCTTTTTTGTTGATTTCTGTAATTGTGTAGCGACAGAGTTTCAAATCACGTCCATTACACAAAAAGAGTGATTCTGATTTGTGCGTTCTGCGAGAGTGGAAAAGGTGGTGATAGGTTTCATTTTTGAGCGTGATTTGTGGCTCTCCCGCATTTTGATAAATGATAAATTGCATTTAAATGACCCAAAGAAGTAGAATCGCAAAAAAGCTCAAGTCTAAACTGTATTTGAGCTTTGCCCAGCGAAAAAATGCTTCGCGTTTAGAAATGTCGGCTTCTACTTTAATAAGTTTTTGACGCTTATGACGTAGGATTTCAAGCCCAAAACAAACAAGCCATAGTGCAAGCATTGTAAGGATTTTAAAATCCATTATAAATCCCAACATAGCCCAAATTACAAGCCCACTAAAAAGGCTTGCACTTAAGAAAGTATAATATGCAGGCGCAGTAACAGCAAGGGAGCGAAGCCTTTGCGTGTGGGATTCCTTGGTGAATAAACAAAAAAGATTCCAAAGAGGTGGCAAAAGCAGTGGAAAAGATAAAAATAGATGTATAAAAAGTAGCTGTTCTCCAACAAATTCCATTGATGACTATCCTAAAATTTACGCGAATTGTAACAATAAATGTTTGCTTTGTAAAGTAAATGTGGAATCTTGAAAGCGGAATATGTTAAGATTTCTTGTCGCAGAATATTCTTAATTAGGAGTGCAGAATGTGGATTTTGTTTTCACCAAGTGAGAAAAAATGCTTAGAACACAAAAAAGCGCAAGAAAAACAAGGCGAGCCATTTTATCAAGATTTCATTTGCAAAGAAAGCTTAGAGGAGGCTTTAAAGGCTTATCAAGAATTTTTACAAAGTGCGAAAGAATCGGAAATCCAGCAGCTTTTTGGTGCCAAGCATCTCGTTTTAGAGGAGTTAGCTTGCGCACAAAATTTAATGGAGTCTCCTTTATTGCCTGCTGTTTTACGCTATTGTGGTATTGCATTTAGTGCGCTAGATTTTGAGCATTTGCGACAAGAATCGCAAGATTATTTAAAGCAGCATTTATTGATTTTTTCTAATCTTTTTGGACTTTTGCGCGCAATGGATAAAATTCCTTATTATGATTTAAAGCAAGGTGAAAGTTTTGAAAATAAATCAGTAAAATTCAACACGAAACAATTTTATCTCAAAAATACAAAAAAAATTTGGGAATATCTCTTGGAATCCGCAAGTGGCAATCCAAAAAAATCCCCAAAATCTTTGGAAATTTTAGACTTACGTGCGGGATTCTACCAAAAATGTTTTAATGTAAATAAACTGCCTATGTATTTGAATGTGCAAGAAAGTGTGGTGTATGAGCCGATTTTTGTTAAAAATGGTAAAGTGATTAGCCATTATGCTAAGCATTATCGTGGTATTTTGCTTAGGGCTTGCGCGATAGAGAAGCTAGAGTGTTTGGTAGATTTGGAGAATCTCTATCTTGAGGGGTTGGAGTTAGAATCTGCACAAAGAGTGCAAGAGGACAATTTAAAACGCGTTGTTTTGACTTACACACTTAAAAATGTATGAAAAAGTGTATAATATGCGCTATTTTATTTTTTAGGATTGCAAATGAAATTTTGTGGAAAAAATGTTTTAATCACGGGAGCCAGTAAAGGAATTGGTGCAGAGATTGCAAAAGTATTGGCAAAAGAGGGTTTAAAAGTATGGATTAATTATCGTTCCAAGCCAGAACTTGCAGACGCTCTACAAGAGGAAATCCAAAAAGAGGGTGGAGAAGCTGCAGTAGTTTGTTTTGACGCAACCAAAGAAGAGGAGTTTATCGCAGGAATGAATACGATTCTTAGTAGTGATGGTGAATTGGCATTTGTAGTGAATAATGCAGGAATTACAAACGATAAACTTTCTATGCGTATGAAAGTTGAAGATTTTACTTCAGTGCTTGATGCAAATCTCACTTCAAGCTTCATTGGCTGCAAAGAGGCATTGAAAATTATGCGCAAACAAGGTTATGGGGCGGTTGTGAATATTGCTTCTATTATTGGGGAAATTGGTAATATGGGGCAATGCAATTACGCAGCAAGCAAGGGTGGAATGATTGCGATGACGAAGTCTTTTGCCAAAGAGGGTGGAAGTAAAGGAATTCGCTTTAATTGTGTTACTCCGGGCTTCATTGAAAGCGATATGACAAAAGCTTTAAAAGAGGAGATTAAACAATCCTATGCTCAAAACATTCCATTGGGAAGATTTGGTAAAGGAGAAGAGGTTGCAAGTGCGGTGGCATTTTTGCTTTCTAATGGTGCAAACTATATCACAGGGGAAGTCTTAAAGGTTAATGGTGGATTATATATGTAAGTAACTTGAAAAGTTTTTGAAATTTTTAAGAAAAACTCGGTTACAATACTGACTTATTGAAATTTTTTAAGGAGATAGTAATGGCAATGTTTGATGATGTAAAAGCAGTTGTAGTAGAGCAACTCAATGTAAATGAGGGTGAAGTAAAGCCAGAATCTAAATTCGTAGATGATTTGGGGGCAGATTCTTTAGATGTTGTAGAACTTGTAATGGCATTAGAGGAAAAATTTGAGATTGAGATTCCTGATGAGGAAGCAGAAAAAATCCAAACCGTAGGTGATGTTGTCGCATACATTGAAAAA
>NZ_CATKCB010000219.1:0-3145 GCF_949747025.1 Helicobacter sp. UBA3407
ACTTCAGAAAACGCGACAAAAGTTGTGCTAAAAACCCCCTTTAATGCAAGGAGATATTTAGACTATCCAAGCGGAGAATTACTGCCTAGAATCTGCTAATGGTTGCGGTAAATTGAGCCCTTGATGGCTTGCGATTCTACTACTACTTCCTTGCAAGGTTTTATTGGCTTTTTTTCCTTGAGAGAAAATTTAAAAAATTTGTGGCAATCCATATTAAGATTTAAATTTTGCAAGATTATGGATTGCTTCGCTACACTCATAATAACGAAAAATAAAATACAAAGACGCAAGCAAAGAGTGTGATGACGCAGTATTGTTATATAAGCAAAATCACTCGCACCATCTCTCCTACACTTTTTGCGCTATCTAAGACGCACAACCCATTATATGCGGAATCTAGCGGACAAAAGTTATTTAAAATCGCGCTTTGAAAATCCTTTTTTCCCTCAAAATCTATTTTCCATTTACCCCCAACATTTCGCACATTACACACGCGAAATTCTAAGCGAGAATCGGTTTTACTAACATTTTCCTGCAATAAAATCTCCAAAGTAATAGGCACAAAATACCCCCCATTAAGACGCCAAAGAATCTCTTTGGCAAAAAGTTCAAAGGTTACTAAAGTAGAGTTTGGGAAGCCGGGCAAGCCAAAAAACTGCTTGCCTCCAAAATGTGCGTAAGAAATATGTTGTCCGGGCTTGATTTTGACACCTTTAAACACCATTTCATTCTCTCTTTCCTTGCAAATTGCTGCAATAAAATCATAATCTCCCACACTTGCTCCCCCGCTGCTTAGGATTAAATCACACTCACTAAGTGCTAGATTCACGCATTCCTCCACCTGCTCTTTTGTATCTTTTAAAATCGGATAAAGCTTTGGGATTCCACCATTTTCTAGCACTTTTGCAACAAGTAAATGTCCATTAGTATTGTAAATATTTGCTCCATTTTTAGCACTTTCCCCTAGCTCCAACAACTCATTTCCACTAACCAAAATCCCGACTTTCGCGCGTGTAAATACCTCTACAAAAACACAATTTAGGCTTGCCAAAAGCCCAATATGATTTGCATTGAGGCGCACTCCTTTGGAGATTAGCTTCTCACCTTTGCGATAATTTGCTCCTTTTTGACAAATGTATTGTCCAACTTTTGGTATCTCCAAAAGACGCAAAGTTTCGGATTCTACCTTTACCTGCTCTATAGGTGCTAAAATATCAGCATTTTGTGGAATTTCCGCTCCCGTAAAAGTCTTAATCGCAAAGGGTTGGTGGAGAGGCAGAACAGAATCCTGCGCATTCCCTGCTGGATTCTCCCCTAAGATTTTAAATTCTTGCGTTGCATTTTCTTGCAAAAATTTAGAATTTATTGCATATCCGTCCATATTGGAGCGTGCGGATTGCGGCATATCTTGTATTGCGACAACATCACGTGCCAAAATTCGCCCTAAAGCCTCATACAAAAAAACACGTTCCACGCCCAAAGCTCCAATCGTTTGGGATTCCAAAATCTCCCTTGCTTGCGCATAATCAATTTTAACTTTCATCTTTTTCCTTATTAAAGCAAATGCCCCATTTTGGTTTTTTTCACTTCCAAATAATGTGCATTATGCGCATTGCATTCTACGATAATCGGCTCTCGCGTAAGCTTAATCATAGATTTAAATGCGCAAATCTTGGCTGGATTATTTGTCAGCAAGCGGATTTGACTTAAGCGATAATAATCAAAAATAAATCTTACTATCTCATAATCACGCTCGTCTTCTTGGAATCCCAAAGCAAGATTAGCTTCAATCGTATCTAAGCCACTATCTTGCAGAGCATACGCATTGACTTTATTAAAAAGCCCGATTCCACGCCCTTCTTGGCGCAAATAGATTAAGAATCCCCGCTCTTTTGCAATTCTTTTCAAAGCCATTTGCAACTCACCGCCACAATCACATTTAAGACTTGAAAACACATCTCCGGTTAAACATTCCGAATGCACACGCACAAGGGGATTTTCTGGAATCTCTATCGTCCTTAGCACCAAATGTTCCAAGAGATAGGATTCGCCTTTAAAAAGCTTTTTTTCTCTAAAAGATTGAATCATAAAATCCCCAAATTGCGTGGGAAGATTTGCCTGTTTTGAAATTTCTACCATTTGAATTCTCTTTAAAAAATTTTAATTAAACTCACAAATATAACGCATTTGTCGTCAAAAATGGTTTAAGATTCTGAAATTTAACTTTGTTATGGATAAATTTGGCTACAATGCACCAAAAATAAAAGGCTTGAAAATGGAATCGCCAAAGAATCTCAAAAGCGTAGAAATAGGACAAAGGATTCTATCAAAAAACGACAAAGTCGCAATGGAATTGCGAAAAATCTATGCAAAAGAAAATCTTTTTGTCCTCAACCTTATGAGCTCACCTGGTAGCGGCAAAACAACGCTTTTAGAAAATATTGCCAAAAACAAATTGCTAGAATTTAGCGTCATAGAGGGGGATTTGCAGACCAATCGTGATGCCGAGCGTCTTCAAGCTTATGGAGTCAATGCCCACCAAATCACCACAGGCGATGCGTGCCACTTAGAAGCGGCAATGGTGCAGGAATCTTTAGAAAAATTACGCGCACAGGGGGAGTTCAAGGATTTTTTATTTATAGAAAATGTCGGCAATCTTGTTTGCCCAGCAAGCTACGACTTAGGTGCAAATATGAATATCGTCTTGCTTTCCACTCCAGAGGGAGATGACAAAGTTTTAAAATATCCTACAATTTTCTTATGTGCTGACGCGGTAATCCTTTCTAAAGCAGATTTGATAGAAGTATTTGATTTTAAAGTTGCACAAGTAGAAGAGGATTTAAAAAAGCTCAAAAAAGAGATTCCATTGTTTTTAATTTCCTCCAAAGATATAGAATCTCAACGCAAATTTTGCACATTTTTACAACAAAATAAGGAGAGAAATTATGTGTCTAGCCATACCTTCTAAAGTCGTCGCAATTGATACTATAAACAATATTGCGACGCTAGATACATTGGGTGTAACGCGTGAGGCAAGTTTGGATTTAATGAGCGAAGAAATCCATATCGGAGATTATGTGTTATTGCATATCGGCTATGTTATGGGTAAGATTGACAAAGAACAAGCCAAACTTTCATTAGAAAC
>NZ_CATKCB010000220.1:0-3097 GCF_949747025.1 Helicobacter sp. UBA3407
CCCATAAAAATGCAAGATTTCTGGGAATAGTTAGGATTCATAAATAAAACTTTAGTATTGAATTACAACAAGATTTAAGAAGATTTGTTGCCTCTCACACGGAAAGATTGACAATTAAGAAATATAATCATATTTCACTTAAATTTAAATGAAACAAACCATAAGATTGTTCAATAATCAAGATTAAAATCAAATCTTTTACTAGAAATGGATTACTTCGTCGTTTCACTCCTCGCAAGGACGCAAAATCAAAGTGCCGATAGTGTCTAGCAGGCAAATTCTAAAGCCTTTGACGCAAAAAGCTAAAAGGCGGGAGCGCAAAAGGCAAGATAAAGGCATTTTCATTGCCACTATGGATAGATTCTAATTCCTTGCCATTAACTAATAGAATCTTAAAAAGACGCAGGTATTTTTTGCCATTCTTTTCAAAAATCTCTCCGATGTCATTTTTACCCAAACAAACAGAATCCAAATGCGCACTTACAATTTCCTTAGGTTCATTGGGGCGAATCGTATGCCGACAAAGCGCGCTCTTGCCCTCTTCGCTCACCTCTGCATTGACTTGATAGCTCCCCTCGCTAATTGCACTCCAATGATTCTGCGTATTAAGTCGCTCAAAAGGACGATGAATTAAATAACCCTCACTAAAACCGCGATTTTTTAAGGTTCCTAGCTCCTCTTTATAGCGCGATTCCACAAAGTCGCCTTGCGCATAATCCTCCAAAGCACGCCGATAAGCTAGTGTTGTAATGCCCGCATAATAACTTGACTTCGTGCGTCCCTCAATTTTAAGCGAATCTATCACACCGCTTTCTAAAATCATCGGGATATGTGCAATTAAATTCAAATCTTTTGCGTTAAAAATATGCGTCCCCACGCCCTCTTCTTCCTCCAAGCGCATTGTGATTCCATTGTCAGGATTCCGCGCATAAATCTCCTTGCCACTAAATCGCACCAACTCATCGGTTTTTTCATTGCGCACATAATATTCATAATCAAACCGACAATCATTCGCGCAACTCCCACGATTTGGCACGCGACCATTTTGCAAAGCCGAGATTAGACAACGTCCCGAAAACGCAAAACACATAGAACCATGCACAAAAATTTCTAATTCTAAATCAGGCAGGGCTTTTTTAATCTCTATTGCGTCTTTTAGGCTTAATTCTCTTGCTGCAATAATACGCTTCACACCCAATTCATAAAACACTTCCGCGTCTAACACATTTAAAACATTCGCTTGCGTAGAAAGATGAATCGGAATCTCTGGCGCAATTTGATGAGACAATTTAACTACTCCGGGTGTTGCAACGATGAAGCCATCAGGCTTTAAAGAAGCCATTTTTTGAATATGTGATTCCAATAATTTTAATTGAGAATTAAAGGGAAATCCATTAATTGTTACATAAATCTTTTTGCCTCGTGCGTGCGTGTATTCTACTCCCTCGCGGAAAGATTCAAAGTCAAATTCCTTTCCCGAACGATTCCGCAAGGAAAAATGGCTCACGCCACCATAAACAGCATCTGCCCCATATTCCAAAGCAATTTTCAGTTTTTTAAGATTCCCAGCAGGAGAGAGAAGTTCTGGAATCTTTGGAGGTTTAAAAGTAGAATCTTGCATTCATTACTTGCCAAAATTTGCAATCAAGGCTTCAATATCATTTTCATTGACAACATTTTCTGTTTTATCTCCTTGAATATGCACTGCGGAGCTTACGCGTTTGCTATCGTCAATTTTACCCTCAAAGAGTGAGCTCATATATCTTGCAAGCGCACGCATAATGTTAATAACGCGTTCAATTTTTTGACGATGAATGTCTTGATACTGCATAGCTTCCATTGCTTCTAGTGAAATATTTGAGATTTCCTGCAAACAATCAGATACCTTTTGCACATCTGTTTTGACTTTGGTTACTGCTTCTAACTGCTCATTAAAGGTATGAAAATCCGGAAATTTGACATGAAGCTTTTGTAAAAGTTCCTCTTGAGAAGTGATAAATTGTTGAATCTCACCAAATGCGTCCTCAATGTCTGCGTCTAAGTTATTAATTTTCTCTAGCTTATCAAACATCTCTGTAGCTTTGATTTCCGAATCTCGCGTTACATCATCTAATTGATGCACTACCTTATGCTCTGCTGTTGGTGGAGGTGGAGGCCAACTTACATCTTGCTCAATAGAAAAATCATCTGCTTTTGCTTCGCTTTTAATTGTTGGGTCTTCCAAAGTAGAATTTTCTAAAGATTCCTCTTGATTCTCTTGCTCTTGACTTCCTTGCGCAATATCGTCCATATCACTACCCAATAGTGAATCCAATTCCTCTTGTGTCATTCTAAAACCTTGAAGTAAGTTAAAATATTGCTTGTAATTATACGATTAATTTTTATAATTTTGTTTAAACGCAAGCAATTCCTTTAAAAAAGTGGCTTATCCATTTCCTTTGGAATCGCAATTTCCATAAGTTTTAAAATACTTGGCGCAATATTGTTTAATCCACCATTTTGCACAGATTCTACTCCTTTTGCCATTACAAAGCACCACACATCACCAATCGTGTGGTTTGTCAAAGGTTCGCCCTTTTCATCTTTCATTTCTTCACAATTTCCATGGTCGCTCGTAATAATTAATCCATAATCCTTTTCCTTTGCTTTTGAGCAGATTCTACCCAATTCATTATCTACCGCTTCTACTGCGGCAATCGCCGCTTCATAATTCCCTGTATGTCCTATCATATCGCCATTGGCAAAATTCACTACAACAAAATCATATCCCTCTTCCATTGCCATTAAAACGGCATCACCTACTTCCTTGGCACTCATTTGAGGCTGTAAATCATAAGTCGCGACCTTTGGAGAGGGCACAAGCAGACGCGTTTCATTGGGATAAGGCTCTTCAATCCCCCCATTAAAAAAGAAAGTTACGTGGGCGTATTTTTCTGTTTCTGCAGTATGAAATTGTCGCAAATGATGATTGGAAATCACTTCGGCTAGAGTATTTTGAACATTTTCTTTGGGAAAAAGAATCGGAAAGGAAAAAGATTTATCATAAGGAGTCATCGTAACAAGTGGAATCTCTACAAAACTTTTGCGCACAAATGCG
>NZ_CATKCB010000221.1:0-2998 GCF_949747025.1 Helicobacter sp. UBA3407
GTCATTGCGAGGAATGCGCGAAGCAAATGACACAATGGAATCCTTTTGTGCCAAGTTATGAACTGCCGCGCTTTGGCTCAATGCAAAATCTTGCAAAAGCAAATCCTAAAAAAATGGAAGTTTTAGCACTCCGCTAATCACGATTGCATTCACAAGGTCAATAAAAAACGCTCCCACCAAAGGCACGACGATAAACGCCATATGGCTCATACCATAATGTTGGGTAACCGTTTGCATATTTGCCATTGCCGTAGGAGTCGCTCCAAGTCCAAACCCGCAATGTCCCGCAGCCAAAACCGCTGCGTCATAATCACGCCCGCAGAATCTAAAAGTAACGAAAATCGCAAAGGCAATCATCAACACGACTTGAATCGTGAGAATCACAAGCATAGGAAGCGCAAGTGAGACAAGCTGTGTAAGATTAATCGTCATCAACGCAAAAGCCAAGAAAAGCGACAAACTCACATTTCCTAGCACGGAAACTTCTCTATCAAACACTTGATGCACTTTTGTCATAGATAGCACATTGCGCAGAATCGCTCCCACAAATAAACACCATACAAAGGTGGGAAGCGTGAAAGCAGAGCCTTTTAAATAACTTGAAATAAGCGTTCCAATCAGCAAAGAAATCGCAATCAAAGCTAGAGATTCCACAAACGAAGTCGCGGTAATCAACCTCTCTTTTTCTGGCTTTTCAAACCCTTTTGGCAAACCCTCCTCTACTACATCTTTGCTTGGGAGTTGCAATTGATATTTTTTCACAAGATAGTGTGCCACAGGACCGCCGATAACCCCACCGGCGATTAATCCGAAAGTTGCACAAGCCATAGCTACCTCCAAAGCAGCTTCAAACTCATAAGGGGGCAGCTTAAAAATATCTGCCCACGCAGCACCTGTGCCGTGTCCTCCGCTCATTGTAACAGAACCTCCAAGCAAACCAATCACGGGATTCACACCCATAAACTTAGCTGCAAGCACTCCCGCAATATTTTGCAAAAAGAGCAACACAGAAACAAAGATTAAAAAGATAAAAAGAATCTTTCCACCTTTTTTGAGTGAAGCAAAATCGGCACTTAGTCCAATACTAGCATAAAATGCTAACATCAAAGGGTCTTTTAACGCTCCATCAAACTTCAATTCTATTTTGCCATAATGATAAAGCAGAAAAATCGCAATTGCTGCAATGATTCCCCCCACCACAGGTTCTGGAATATTATAATCACGCAAAAATTTACTTTTGCCGATGATAAAACGCCCCAAAAGCAATACGAAAATCATACTAAGCAAAGTGGCGTAAAAATTAAATGAAACTATCATTTATAGCTCCTGTTTATGAAAATTACCGCATTGTAGCAAACAAGAAATTAGAGTTAAATAAGGCAGATTCTTTTCCAAACACACACAAAAAGCCAAAGCAATAAATTTTTCGTTAAAGATTACAAATTGTAACATTTCAATTCTCTTACTTAAGTTTCTACTTCCACTTCTCCTTAAAAGCTAAGGATTTTAAACCTTTTTGAGTTATTATCCAAAACCTAACTACATTTTAACAAAAGGCTTAAAGTTTGGAGAGTTTTGATAACAAAGAGATTGTCTTTTACTCCTTGAGTTTGGACGAAAAAGAAATCAAAGACCTCCAAGAATCCCCAGAAATTTTGGAAGATTTATTAGAGGACAAAGTCTGCTCCCTGCTCAATCTGCCCCGCACTTGTGAATATTTTTCGCGCTTTTTTACGCAAGATGCTCATACTTATCATTGTTTATTACTCAACAAAGATTCTTTGAAAAAATATGTGAGTGATGCGCAAACCTACCTTAGCCACCCTTGTTTTTTGTGCGAGCAATTTTTGCAAGAAACTTTAGAATCGCAGGCGTTTTTGGTGCTAGATGTTTGCGCAAAATGGACACTTATTTATTATCACAAAGGCAAAATCACTTTTCTGCAATCCATAAATAACCTCCAAATCGCACAAGACAAGATTAAACTTTTGAATCCAAACCCTCAAAACTTTGCCCTCTTTTTTTGGCTAATAGGCGAAATGAATCCCGCGCAATCCGAAGAACTAAAAAGCCTCCAATCCCTTTTTAATACGCAAATCCTCCAATGTAAGCTAGAGGAAGTTTTGCTTTTGGACTCTTATAATTTCAATCCACTTGAAAAAACGCTTCCCCTAAGCCAACGAAAAGTAGGCAAAGCACTGAAATTTGCACTATTGGGTGCGAGTGTGGGAATCGGGATTTGGCTTGTTTTGTTAATCTTAGATTTGCTAAAAAGCAGAGAAATAGAAAATCTCCAGCGACAAATCCAAGAAAAAAATATCCAAATCCACAACCAAATCCAAAGCTATACGCAATCCCAAAAACAAGTGCTACTTCTGAAAGAAAAGTTAGAATCCCTACAAACTCTTGAAGCACAAAATGCACATTTCCTTCAAAATGCTATTCCTAACGCTCTTGTGCCATTTTTTCATACACTTAACCCGATTTTGCAGCAATACAATGTCAAAATTGCTTATTTTGGGCTAGAAAAAGATTCACTTCATTTGCTTTTTAGAGGCAAAAACACTTTGCAAGCCTTAGAAAAGCTAGAAAAATCCCCTTGGGGAAATGTGCAGAGATTGGAAAAATATCAAGAATTTTATTGGATACAAATTGCCTTTAGGATTCCACAATGAACGGAGCCAAAAGAGCTTTGGAACAAATTTGCAAAACAATAGAATCTTATTTAGAATTGCGCTCCAAAAAAGAAATGATTTTAATCTTTATTCTTTGTTTTTTATTAGGTTTTATTGGGATTTTTAGCCTAAGCTTTGAGCGCACAAAACAATCTTTGGAGGCAAAAAACCAAAAGAAGCTACACCTACAAAAAGAACTTTTGGACTTACAAGAATCCTTCAACGCCCCCCAAGACTTTGAGGATACAAAATCCTTACAAGATTCTATCCACGCCTTAGAACAAAAAATTGCACAACAAGACAAACAAAAAAATCTCTTACAA
>NZ_CATKCB010000222.1:0-2972 GCF_949747025.1 Helicobacter sp. UBA3407
ACCCAACCCAAAAAAGCTTTTTGACTAAATAAAAAGACTTCTTTTGCTAACTCTACATTCTCTTTCTCTATTAGGTAACGCATAAAGCCGCACAGAAATCCTAAATGTTCCTCTGTTTCTTTAAAATTCTCTGTATTTACTCGCACATCACTTCCTTTCATTAATGCTCTAATTTTCAAAAGAGATTGCCCACCAATGCAGTTTTCATAGTAATGCGAAAGATGCATACCGACTTGCTTCCCTCCAAAAGGCAATGCAAAGAGACGAGAAAATTCCTCTTTAATATTTTGAATCCCATTGTCTTCTAACTCTTGCTTTAAAAGTAGCATACTGCCTTCTGCTTCCTGATTTAGAGGAGCATTTAACAAGATTTCTAATTGTTCTTTTGCGATTCCTGCTCTTTCTTCTAGCATTTCAAAAACCAACAAACCATTAAAAAAGTCATAGTATAAAACACGAGCATTTTTTAAATTTAATTGTTCTTGTTCGCTCAAATTATCTAACATCTGCCTCCCTTTCCTGTGCAATTACATTTGTTGTATCAAGCATAACTTTGACTTTGCAATCTGGACAGCATTGAATTGTTCTAAACTTTTTAATATCCTTTGCAAAAGAATCCCCAATCATTAATAGCACTTTTTCAATGGATTTCTTTGTGCTAAAAACCTTCCCACATTCCACACACAAAAAGGGCTCATCTTTTGCCAACTCTTGACTTCTAAAAAAATCTGGATTTAGCATAATCCCTTCTTTATGAAGTTCCATTGCGTCTTCAGGACAGGAAGCAACACAATATCCGCAAGTCGTGCAAAAGCTTGCATTGAAACGTAAAGAAAAATCATCACTTCTAGCAAAGATTGCATTTACATTGCACGCTCCCACACAAGAAAGACAAAGTGTGCATTTTTGTGTATTTACTTTGATTTCCCCATAAAACACAGAATCTTTGCGTGATTGTGTCGCGGGTACACTTTTTGCCAAACCATAATCTTTGTCTTTTACCATGTATTGCAACCTCTGTGCAAAAGACTCACGATAAGGTTTGTTGTAGCGGTTTTGATAAAAATAAGATTCTATTCGTGGTAATTCCAATTGCGATAAGAATTCTACCTGCTGCACAGCAAAAATAAAATTTTGTTGATGGATTTGCTGTGTAATATGATTTAAAAATTCCATAGGTGCGCTTAAATTTTGTGTATAAACCACCAAAGCATTTCCGCTCATTTGCACCATACTTAGCAAATCATTTTCGTTTAGTATCAACAAACTTGGCAAAACTAGAGGCAGAAAATCAGAGGGTAAATTTTTGTTTTGTGAGGCTAAGATTCTATAATCTTGCGTGTTACATAAGAAAATCCTTTGTCCTTTATACTGCTCTATGATTTCCCCCAAGCTTTCTTTGGGCAACTCCTCATATTCCAAACAATTTGTCGGACACACACCCACACATGCACCACAGGCAATGCAATCAATTGGTGAAAAAACCAATTCCATTAAGTCGTCGTTATTATCTACACCAAAGGTAGGACAAACATTTGCACATCTTGTGCAATGTCTTTCTCTCCTATGATGATATTGGCAAAGATTCTCTTGATAACCAATTATTTCTTTATAGGAATAAATACCAATATTTTTTTTCAACTTTTCTAATAAGCTTTCAGGATTCTTAAAATCAGCTACATTATAGACACCTCTAAAGCGCAACAATTCTTCTTCGCAAACAAACAAAACAGCTTGCGCAAACTCTATAATTTCTTCATTATTAAGTTTGGCATTAAATCCACCAAAGCTTCCGCTGAAATTTTCTAACAATTCTAAATCTACTAAGGCAACTTCAAAAAACTCTTGCGCCAAATCCACAAAATCTTGCACGATTTTTGGAATCGCTCCTTGTTCGCCCGCGTAAATTACCGCAAGTTTCGCATTGATTTCTACTTCTTTGCTATTCTCTAATGTAAAATCATCTATAATTTCTTGCACGCGTTCTAGCTTGGCTAACTTATGATGATAATCCTTGTTTTGTTTGTTTAACAAAAGGTTACCAGTTGGTAAAGAAGTTGTATTGATAGTATTAAATGGTTCAAAACCTAATGGATTCATATGCCCTCACATCTTATAAAATAGTTTAATTTTTTACCTTATTTGCTCTTAATCCGCATTTTATTCACTTCACACTAAAAAGTCAAGATTCTTTTAACATTTTCATTATATAAATTAATATATATAAAGGAAAATTAAGGGTTAAAGCAATATTAATGATAGAATCTCAAAGTGAGACTCTATAAGCTAAAGCAATAAATGAAATAGACTATCTACCCTATGATAAATCCTAGAGATTACATCAAACTTCCACCAATGTAACCATAAATTCCAAATAATAAACCATCTACCACAAAAGCCGATAAGCAAACATAAAGCGTTGCGATTCCTACTACGATTTTAAGAGGCAAAGTTGCATTCTGTAAATAAACATTCCCATCACTAATCAAAGGGTCTTTTAGGAACATATAAACGATAAGCTTTAAATAATAATATGCCGCAATTGCGCTATTGATTGCCATAACAAAAGCAAGAAACAAGTAGCCATTATTAATTGCTGCGCTCATCAAATAAACTTTACCCCAAAAAACTGAAAAAGGTGGAATCCCTGCCAAAGACAACATAAATAATCCCATAATCACAGCGGCTAAAGGACAAAGCTTGATGAGTCCAGAAAATTTTTCATAGGAATGGTCATAACGTTTATCCCAAATTTGTTCTTTTGTGCGAGAAATCCACAACATCGCAAAGATTCCGAGATTAGTAAAAAGAAACAATATCCAATATAAAAACAATGCACTATAAGCTTGCATTCCACCAATTAACACAGCACTAAATGCAAATCCCGCGTGAGAAATAGAACTATACGCAAGCATTCGCTTTACATCTTTTTGCACAAGTGCCACCAAATTTGGCAAAGTCATTGTAATCAC
>NZ_CATKCB010000223.1:0-1432 GCF_949747025.1 Helicobacter sp. UBA3407
AAGCAAAGATTCCTAGTCAAATTTTGGTCGCCTATGCCCGCGATTATCGCACTTGGCGTAATGGCTGCTTATTATTTTGGTTTGACTGGGACTTATTGGGCTGTTACAGGTGAATTTACGCGTTGGGGCGGACATATTATGAATCTTTTGGGTGTGGATACAAGCACTTGGGGTTATTTTAAGATTCTAGGTTTGCAAGGAACACCGCTAGATAGGGTAGATGGCGTGATGATTATTGGAATGTTTGCAGGGGCATTTGCCGCTGCCGCAATGGCAAATAATGTCAAGTTTCGTTTGCCTCAAAGCAATATTAGAATCGCTCAAGCCCTTATTGGTGGGATTATTGCGGGGTTTGGTGCAAGGATTGGTATGGGTTGTAATTTGGCGAGTTTCTTTACGGGGATTCCACAATTTAGCTTGCACGCGTGGTTTTTTACGATTATGACGCTTGTTGGTGTGTGGCTAGGCACAAAGGTTGTTTTACTCCCACTTTTTCGCTCTCATACAAAGCTAGAGAAAGTCAGTGCGCAAAAAGACATTGGAAATAGCAAAGAAAATCAGAGTAGGGCAAAACTCCTTTTTGCACTTGGTGTTTTGGTATTAGTTGGAATTGGCGTTTGGGTAGCGTATCTAATGGCGTATGGAAATATTCCAGAGGGCAAAAAGATTCCTATTTTAGCACTTGCAGTTGTATTTGGTGTGGGATTTGGATTTATCATCTCGCGTGCGCAGATTTGCTTTACCTCTGCCTTTAGGGATTTATTTATCACAGGGCGTGGATATATGGCAAGAGCGGTGATTGTGGGAATGATGGTTTCAACTATTGGCGTTTTTAGTTACATTATGCTTGGACTTCCGCCTAAAATTATGTGGGCTGCGCCAAATGCAGTGATTGGCGGATTGCTCTTTGGCTTTGGAATTGTGATTGCAGGAGGGTGTGAATGTGGCTGGATGTATCGCGCAGTTGAGGGGCAGGTGCATTATTGGATTGTAGGTGTTGGTAATGTCATTGGCTCTACGCTTTTGGCAGCGACTTGGGATTATTATTCTGTGCCGCTTGCGACAAGCTTCCCTAAAATTAATCTTTTAGAATCCTTTGGTAATTATGGTGGCTTGGTGGTAAGCTATGTGTTGCTTTTTGCATTCCTTGCCTTTGTGCTGTTTCTTGAGCGGCGATATTTTGCCAAAAATAAACGATTTGAACGCGCATAAAGGAGGAGAATATGCAACAAGAAATTATCCCAAATTTTAGATTAGACTTGCAAGGTGAGCCTTGCCCTTATCCTGCGGTAAGAACTCTGGAGGTTTTGCCCGAGCTTAAAAGTGGCGAGATTTTGGAAGTGCTAAGTGATTGCCCACAAAGCATTAATAATATCCCCATTGATGCGAAAAATCACGGCTATGAAGTGTTAGGAGTAGAGCAGCTAGGAGC
>NZ_CATKCB010000224.1:0-1667 GCF_949747025.1 Helicobacter sp. UBA3407
CTCTTAAAGAACAAAAGGAAGTCAAAGAATCTTTTTTGAAAGAAGAGAAAGAGGATAAAAGAAATATAAAAAATTCAAAAACCACCACAACACAGAGTCTCAATACTCTTGGAAATGCGTTCAAAGAGGAAAATATAAAACAAGACATCAAGCAGCAGGATATTTTCTTAGAAAATCTGCTTAAAACTACTGAAAAATCTGCGCAAAGTTCAAAAGAAACTTCCAAAGAGGCGATGTTGGAAGTAAGCAAAGAGAATACAGAGAAAAAAGCAAAAATCAATCAAGAGATTTATCAGGCAAGCACACAAGCGCAGGTAGAGAATCGTTTGAGTGTGCAAAATACTTTCTTGCATTTTAGCGATAAGCTAAGAGAAGCATTGCAGAATTATCGCCCGCCCATTACTAGGTTGTCCTTAGAGCTCAATCCAGAAAATTTGGGAAGTGTGGAGCTTACGATTACTAAACGCGGAGAAAATGTCTCTGTGCAAATCACTTCCAATCAAACCGCTTTGCAACTCTTTATGCAAAATGCGCAAGAATTTAAAAATAGCTTGAGCAATTTGGGCTTAAATGATGTCAATTTAGAGTTTAAAGATAATGCAGGGAATCTTTTAGATAATGGAGATTTCAATGGTTCTAATGGAGGAAATAGCGGAGGATTTGGCGGACAAAATCAAGGGGAGAATCCTCGCAAAGAGCAGAATTTGACACAAAATTCTGATGAAAATTCGCAAAATACTCAAAAGTGGAATGAAAATAGCTTACATATTTACAAAGAAGTGAATAACCCTTATGCCAAAGTGGCACTTGTGGAGATTAACTTTTCATATTATGCTTAAAGGATAAAGAATGTCATCAACAACTGCAACAGGACTAAATGGAAATTACCAACAACCTCAAACTACAAGCAACACAAGTCGTTCAAATGGAACAGAGAGTGCAAAGGAAAACGAATGGAAAAATCCATTAGATGATAAAGAGATTCCCAAAGATGAAAGCACAACCGGTGGAAATTCATTGTCTAATGAAGCGTTTATGCGATTGTTTTTAGAGCAACTTAAAAACCAAGACCCAACTGCTCCAATGGAGACACAAGAGATTCTAACTCAAACTGCGCAACTCACACAAGTGGAAGCGCAGGAAAAAATGAAAGCCGCAATGGAAAAAATGACAAGCGCAATGGAATCTATGCAAGAAACAAACGAAAAAACTATTGAAGCACAAGAGAAGATGATAGAATCCCAAAAGAAAATGCTAGAATCTTTAGGCTTGCTCTCTGATAGTATTCAAGATAGCAATATTTTGAGTGGTTATAATGCGATTGGCGTAATAGGAAAAATTGCAGAGACAGGTTTAAATACAATCACGCTTGAGAAGAATGAGACAACAAAATTTAGCCTTTACTTTGATGAGCCTATTGATGCAAGTAAAGGTGATCCAAAGATTACTATTGTTACAAAAAAGGTTACCACAGGTTCAGATGGAAAAGAATCTGAAGAAAAAACGATTGTTAAAGAAATCAGTCTTAAAAATTATGACGGGCAAAGTGGTTGGATTGATTTTGAGTGGGATACAAAAGATAGTGGTGGTAGCTATGTAAAAGCTGGGGATTATACGATTAGTGCAGAATATAACTTAGATGCAACAACTAACAAATATTTAAGCAC
>NZ_CATKCB010000225.1:0-2886 GCF_949747025.1 Helicobacter sp. UBA3407
AATTTTCTAATGCGTTTAGGTTGCAAGAATTTAAGAATCTTAAAATAGACTGCACATTTCCATAAGCAAATAAAGCGCAAAAAAGTGCGACTTTATCGCTTTTAAATTGTCTTGCTATTCCTAATGGGTCGGGTAAATCCTCATTAATCGCCTCTTGTGAGTTAAAAAGCTGATATTGTTCTTCTAAAAGGTGATAAAGAAATTTTTGTGATGGATTCTTTGGGACTTTAAGTCTCTGTAAAGTCTGTTTTGTAAGCCTAGATTCCATATTTTTCCTTAAAAATAAAATAGAATCTTAACAAAAAAAGTAAAACTTTTATTTAATTACTTCTTTAAAGTTAATTACGCTAAAATGCAAAATTTTTATTTTCTAAAACAATAAAATGATTAGGAGTATTTTTGGAAGAATTTGATTATTATGAGATTTTAGAAGTCAATCGCACTGCAAGCGGAGAGGAAATCAAAAAAGCTTATCGCAAAATGGCATTAAAATACCACCCCGATAGGAATCCTGATAATGAAAATGCCGAAGAAATGTTCAAAAAAGTCAATGAAGCCTATCAAATCCTAAGCGACAAAGAAAAGCGTCAAATCTACGATACCTATGGAAAAAAAGGTTTAGAATCCAGCGGATTTGGGTTTGGAGATATGGAGGGAAGTATTTTTGATATTTTCAACTCTGTTTTTGGAGGGGGATTTGGAGGATTTGGCTCAAGACGCAAAAAAGATGAAAAATATTCGCGTGATTTAGCGATTGAATTAGAGCTTAGTTTCCAAGAAGCAATTTTTGGCTGCAAAAAAGAAGTGGAAATCCGCTACAAAAGCGCTTGTAGCGCGTGTAAAGGAAGTGGGGCAAAAGATGGCAAGGTAACGACTTGTAGCACATGTAAAGGAAGTGGGCGAGAGACTTTTACACAAGGATTTATGACCTTTGCCCAAACTTGCTCCAAATGCCACGGAAGCGGGGAAACGAGTGCAGAAAAATGTGAAAAATGCTTAGGCAAAGGTTATCAAGAGGAAAAAGAAAAATTTGAGATTAAAATCCCAGAGGGTGTAGATAATCAAAACCAAATCCGCGTGCAGGGGAGAGGAAATAAAATGCCAGATGGTTCGCGGGGAGATTTGTATGTAGAAATCTTCGTGCAAGAAGATACGCATTTTATCCGTCATCGCAATGATATTTATTTGGAAGTTCCCGTGTTTTTTACACTTGTAATGCTTGGTGGCAGCATTAAGATTCCAACACTTACCAAAGAAAAAGAATTAGAACTCAAAATTCCTATCGGCGTCAAGGATAAGCAGCAGTTTGTCTTTTATGGCGAGGGTGTAAAGAGTGTCAATAGTGGTAAAAAAGGCAATTTTATCGCAGTAGTGAATATTTTGTATCCTGACAAACTAGAAGAAAAACAACGTAATTTGCTCTTAGAACTTCATCAGTCGTTTGGTTATGAGGAATCCAAACCAATTAATTGCTTAGAAGGCTTAGTGGATAAAATCAAAAATTGGTTTAAATAAATAAAAGAAAAATAAATGCAAAAAGCTTTATGGATTCTCATTGCAGATATTTTGCTCTTTAGTGCGCTTTTTACTTGGCTACCTTTTGCCAAAGAAGCCAATCTTGGTATTTGCATTTTGGCATTTGTCGGGATTTTGTGGGTGAGCGAAGCAGTGCATACCACGATTACTGCTCTCATTGTTCCTTTGCTTGCGGTAATATTTGATTTACAAGATGTTACAACTGCTCTTAAACCTTTTGCAAATCCCGTAATTTTCCTTTTTTTTGGAGGATTCGCCTTAGCAAGTGCATTGCATATTCAAGGCTTAGATAAATTACTTGCTAATCGCCTTATCTTGCTTGCTAAAGGCAGAATGTCTGTTGCGATTCTTATGCTTTTTGGTGTGAGCACATTGCTTTCTATGTGGATTAGCAACACCGCAACAGCAGCGATTATGTTGCCCTTAGCTCTTGGTATTTTATCTAATTTAGACATTACAAAGAATCGCGGAACCTTTTTGTTTGTGCTTTTAGGTGTAGCTTATAGTTCAGAAATTGGGGGTTTTGGCACAATGGTAGGAAGCCCGCCCAATATCATTGCTGCTTCTTATCTTGGAATCAACTTTTTAGAATGGATGAAACTTGGGATTCCTTTTATGTGCATTATGCTTCCTTGTATGATTGGAATCCTATATTTACTTCTTAAACCTGATTTAAATCAAACTTTTCATCTTGCATTAGAAAAAACAGAATGGGATTTTAAAAAAATCCTTACTTTAATTATTTTTGGACTCACTGCGACTGCTTGGATTCTTAGCGCGAAATTAAGCGAATACTTTGGCGGAATCAAAGATTTAGATTCCATTATCGCATTAAGTTGTGCGATTGCCATAGGTATAAGCCGCGTCGCAACTTGGAAAGAGATTCAAAGCAACACCGATTGGGGTGTTTTATGGCTCTTTGGCGGAGGGCTTGCCTTAAGCGTGATTCTCAAAGATTCCGGAGCAAGCGCAGTGTTGGCAAACGGAGTTACCGCTCTTTTTGGGAATAGTAATTGGCTTATGATTATCCTTGTAACTGCGCTTTTTATTATTTTCTTGACAGAATTTACAAGCAATACTGCAAGTTCTGCCTTATTAGTGCCAATCTTTGGCGTTGTAGGAGACGCTCTTGGTATGCCACACGCAATGCTACCTCTCGTCATTGGATTTGGTGCAAGTTGTGCCTATATGTTACCTGTCGCCACACCTCCGAATGCGATTGTTTATGGCACAGGTTATATTCGGCAGATAGAAATGATGAAATATGGTGCGTGTGTAAATTTATTTTCTATCGTCTTAATTCTAATCTTTGCGTGGTTTGTTTGGCGTTTTATATAAAGAAAAAATGAT
>NZ_CATKCB010000226.1:0-2849 GCF_949747025.1 Helicobacter sp. UBA3407
AATCAAGAACAATTACAAACATATTGTCAAAAATTTGAAGCTAAAAGCGCGGAAGTTTATCAGCAGCTTCACGCAATTCCCTAATGTTAATGATTGCTTTTGATGGAATCCTTAAGGATTCGTAGCAATTGGTTTGAAGTGCAAATTGCTTTATGTTTTTAATCTTCTCCTGCCCACCGAAAAACGATTTTGCGCAAGATTCTTTCTAGCATTTTTCGCAAAGGTCTCCAATGCATTACTGCACCGCCCAAAAGCCCAAATAAACTACCAATTGTAATATCTAGGATTCTTGCCTTGATAATCAAATCTGGGTCATAATTCATAAAGCTTGCAACTTCTGCCAAATAAGTGGAATAAGGGGTTAAAAATACCATTGCTAAAGCATAATTCCTAACTGTTGTTAATTCCGCAAAAAACATTAATGTCATCATCAAAAGCGCAAATTGAATTGGGCTGAAACTAAAGTGCAGCAAGAAATAAGCGAAGCTTACGCCTAGAATCGTGCCCAAGATTCTTTGTGTCTGTTTAATCCAAATCTGTTTAAAAGTAACTGCTGTTAAGATGGCAGCACAACTTACCCCCACCCAATAGCCTCTTTCTAATTCCAAAAAGTTTTGGAAAATCATAGAGACACTGACAAAAAACGCAATGATAATAGGGTCAATAATAATCACGCCAAAGCCAAATTCTCCGATTTTTGGAGTTGGTTTTGGAGGATGTTTGAAGAGGTAAATTACACTTAAAGAATACAGCAAAACCATCACATTGGCTACCATTGTTCCAAGTGCGACAAGCCCAATAGCAAAAGGATAGTCTTTGACTTCAAAAGGAATATAAGTGCCAAGAATCATCGCAAAGGTAAAGAAAAAGAATCCTGGCGCGCCAATGCTAAAATAGCGCACGACTTGCGCGCCTATCATCGTAACAAGAAAAACGATGAATGGAATTAGCGCAGGAAAGGCTTGTCCAATCAGTCCAAGCGTAAAGGAAGCAACAATTCCAAAAGCACTCGCCATACATAAAATCATTTTATGGTGAATTGGAGTGTCAGGAACATAAAGAAAAATATTGGTGCCGATGATTGCCACAAGTCCCAAATCAGGACGATTAAAAAAAGCTGCAACAAAAAGCACGATTGCAACACTTAATCCTGCAAAAAATGGCATTTGCCATAATCTATCGCTAGGATTCCAAGTGAAAATGAGCTTAATATTCTCTTGAATTTTTTGTAAAAAATTCATTCAAACTCCTTAAAGTTGTCGTTAAAATTATAGCATTCAACAAGAATTGTAAAGTTTTTAAGATTTGCTATAATACCAAAAACTAAAGGAATCTTATGAAAATTATTGCAAGTAATTTTAAGACAAACCACACGCGCAAAAGCACTTTACAATTTTGCGAGAATTTAGAAAAGTTTATTGCAAAAAATCAAACACAAAATCAATCCTTTCCACATCAAATTATGATTTTTCCCCCACAAAGCGCACTCTTAGAAAATCGCTTTAAGAGTTTTCAGGTTGGAGCGCAAAACGCCTACCCTACAAAAAACGGCTCTTACACAGGAGAAATTGGTTTGGAGCAATTAGAGGAGTTTGGGATTCAAACACTTTTGATTGGGCATAGTGAGAGGCGTGAGATATTAAAGGAATCGCAAGAATTTTGCGCAGAGAAATTTAGGTTTTTTAGTCAGTTGGGATTTAGAATTTGTTATTGTATTGGGGAGTCGCAAGAAATCAAACAACAAGGTATTGAAGCGGTTTTGGAGTTTTTGGAATCCGAATTTGAAGGGATTAATTTAAATTCACCTGATTTAATTGTTGCCTATGAGCCGATTTGGGCGATTGGCAGTGGGGTAAGTGCAAGTTTGGAGGAAATCACACAAATTCACACACGCTTAAAGCAAAAATTAGGTAAAATTCCGCTTTTGTACGGCGGAAGCGTGAAACCCCAAAATGTGCGTGAAATTCTCTCCCTAAATGGTGTAGATGGTGTGCTTATTGGAAGTGCGAGTTGGGAGATTTCAAGCTTTTGTCAAATTTTAGATAATTCCATTGATTTAAGGAGTAAAGAATGATTATGCAAGGAAAAAAGGGCTTGATTGTCGGTGTGGCAAACAATAAATCTATTGCGTATGGAATCACAAAGGCACTCAAAGAGCAAGGTGCGACAATCGGCTTAACCTATATGAATGAACAAATTCAAAAACGCGTGTTTCCCATTGCGGAAGAAATCGGGAATTCCAAGTTTGTTTATGAGCTAGATGTAAGCAAAAAGGAGCATTTTGCGCTTTTGCGTGAAAGTATCAAGCGAGATTTTGGAACATTGGACTTCTTGGTGCATAGCGTTGCTTTTGCTCCTAAAGAAGCGTTAGATGGGAGCTTTTTGGATACAAGCAAAGAAGCCTTTAATGTTGCAATGGAAGTTTCAGTTTATTCGCTTATTGAGCTTTGCCGCGAACTTAAACCTGTACTAAGCCCCAATGCTTCAATTCTTACACTAAGCTATCTAGGAAGTGTCAAGCATGTTGCGCATTATAATGTAATGGGCGTTGCTAAGGCTGCTTTGGAATCTAGTGTGCGTTATCTAGCGCACGATTTAGGGAAAGAAGGAATCCGTGTCAATGCGATTTCAGCGGGACCAATTCGCACGCTTGCCGCAAGTGGAATCGGAGATTTTCGCTTCATCTTAAAATGGAATGAGGCAAATTCACCATTGCATAGAAATGTAACAATAGAGGAAGTAGGCAACTCTGCAATGTATCTCCTATCCCCTCTTGCAAGCGCGGTTACAGGCGAGATTCATTATGTGGATTGCGGTTATAATATTATGGGAATGGCAGCTGTGGAGGA
>NZ_CATKCB010000227.1:0-2443 GCF_949747025.1 Helicobacter sp. UBA3407
GCTTAAATTTGGATTCTCTACCCAAAAACCAACAAGAAATCAAACTCCTATCCCAAGACAAAATGGAAGATTCCAATTTACCTTTTGCGATTAACTCCTACTCCCTTTTTGGCATTAAAATCTTTTATAAAACTTTAGATTATGAGATTCCTTTACCAAAACTTTTTATCCAGCCTCTTGCACGTGTAGCGCGATTCTGCGAGGAATATTCCTTAGAAGTACAAATGGGCAATCTAAATGGAATCACAAGCTTCAAACCTTTATATTTAGACGAGCGTGGATTTATTTCCAAACCCGGAGCTACCAATAAAGTCTTACTTGCTTGTATGGACATCAATCTTTACGAACAATATTTAGCATACTTTACTATGTATGCCAAATGGGCGCATTTAATGCTTTTTGTCCCACAAATTTATCAAGAAATTTATGCTCCTTATGCAGAAGTGCGTTGCTTTGAAAATCATCAAGAATTGTTTGAGCAATTAATGCACGAAAAATATAATTTTGCGCTTACTTTGGGTGTCCCAACAGAAAAGTTTGAGGAGCGATTCTCCTATCGCCCCAACGAACAAAACCTCTTTGAATACGCTCATTTGGAGGATATAAAATCGCAAAATCTTGAGGATAAAGGAAACCAATGAGAATTGCTGTACCCGTCTATGATGAAAGCTTAAAAATCTTTGGCAACACAGGACATACCCCCTTTTTTGCTATCTTTGAGCAAAAAGGCGCAGGAATGTTCAAAAAAATTGATTTATTAGAGTTGCGTGAAAATCCACGTGGTAACAAAGAGGCAAGTGAGGGTTGCTCACATAAAGATGAGGAAATGAGCGCAGAGGAACAAATGGCGCACAAACAAGAACACAATATACTCGGTGAAATCATCAAAGATTGTGCAGTGGTGCTTGTCAAAAAAGCTTGTCCCAATACTGCGCGCGTTTTCAACGAAAGAGGAATCAAAGTCTGCAAAGTAGATTCGAATTGCCAAAGTGCGCAAGATTCCTTTAAATTTATCAAACTCTAGCTGCAATAAAAGAGGATATGGAATCTCGCTACTTCGGGATTCCATATAATTGAACTTAATAAAATCTTGCGAACATCACACCACTAAGCTAAAACTTACACGAAAAGTGGTTTGTTGGGATTCTATCTCCACAGGAATTTGAGAGGCTTCCGCTTGCGCGCTCTTTTTGCTTTCTTCTTCCGTGTTTTCCTCTTCACTCTCTGCAAGTTTTTCTTGCATTTCAAGCAGAGGTTTAGTTTGATATTCTAAGGTAATGTCTATTACCCTACCGCACGCGTCAGAATAGATTGTCATTTAATTTTTCCAACTGCAAATACCAAGATATTTACAAGCGGCATTTTGATAAATAGATTGATGATTTGTCTGACAACTATTTGTCCAAGAACAATTTGCAAATAAACTTCCTAAAACAATTTTTTTCATATTCTACTCCTTATTTATGATTCTAGGATTCTTCAATTATAAAAAAAGTAAAATTAATTTTAACTTAATAGACAAAGAGAATCTTAAATGAATACTATTTAAGCTTATCTTTAGCCTATTCGTAACACTTCTCTTGTTTGAATCGCTGCAAGGATTTTCTCACTAGGCTTAGAATAATCCTGACAATAATCACAGGACTTATAAAAGTCTTGCGCATAAAATTCCAAAAATCTATCCGTTTCGTTCGTTAAATCAATATAATCCCCCTCAAATTCCTCTAAACCCTTCAAGACAGAGAGGGAACTTGCTGCTGCACACACAAACATTGCTCCTTTAGGAGCTATTTGCCCCCCCCCCCCGCCGATGAGAGAAACACAAGAAGCCCTACAAGATAAATAATTTGCAATGATTTACTCCTTGCTTCTACCCCTTTTGTGGATTCTTTCTAATCTATGCCAAGTGCCTCCTTTTAAAAAAGAAAAAGGAATGCGATATTTTTTAAGATTTTTAAAAATACTTTCTTGTTTAAGGCGAATGTTTGGAACATGCGAATAATCTGAAATAGAAACCTTGCGAATCTTTTTTGATTTTTTCATTCTTTGCAAGATAGGTTCTTTTATATCAATGCTTCCATTGCTTAAGATATCGTAAGTCAAAATTTTCTTTTGGGATTCTATATAATCTAATAATTGCGGCAAATCTTTAAACAAAAAAGGCTCTCCCCCGATTAATCTTAAGCGATTAATGCTAGAAACTTTGGAACACAACTGCTCTAAACTTTCAATAATATTTTCCAAAGTGCCTACATATTGCGCCTTTGGAGTAAAATACTGCATTAAATTACAGCAATGCTCACAACGCAAAGTGCATTTGGTTGTCAAAACAATCTCCACATAAGGAATATCCACGATTCCACGCAACACGCGCTTTTGAAAGTAACTTCTTAAGAAAAACTTACGCATTAAACTTGCATAGGGATAGCTAAACAACCTCTTA
>NZ_CATKCB010000228.1:0-2845 GCF_949747025.1 Helicobacter sp. UBA3407
CCTTTTGCACCACCTCTAGCGCATAATTCCCTCCGCAAATACTACACATTAGTTTAGGATTCCATTACTTTTTGCACCACTTGCGCAATCTCTTTGATTTCAGATTCCTGCAAATAAGGATTCATTGGCAGGCTTAAAACTTCCTCACTTGCTAATTCCGTATTAGGAAAATCGCCTTTTTTGTAGCCTAAAGGCGCAAAACATTCTTGCAAATGTAAGCCCAAAGGATAATGAATCGCACTTGGGATTCCGCTATCTTTTAGCTTCTCTTGTATTTTTTCGCGATTTTTCACGCGCAAAGTGTATTGCGCAAACACACTACTTCGCCCCTCCAAAACTCTAGGAATCACGACATTTGCGCTACTTAAGTAATGATTGTAAAGTTTAGCTACCTTGTTTCTTGCTGCAATATCCTGCGCAAAATACTTTAGTTTAATCCTTAAAACTGCAGCTTGTAATGCGTCTAATCTCCCGCCAATTCCAACAAATTGATGCACATATCTTGACTTCTCCCCGTGCAATCTCAAGCTTGCAATTTTCTTTGCTAAACTCTCCTCTTGAGTAAAAACCGCTCCTCCATCTCCATAGCAGCCCAAAGGTTTCGCAGGGAAAAAGCTTGTTGTAGCAATCGCGCCAAATGTGGAATCCTTGCGACCTAAAAACTCTGCGCCAAAGCTCTGTGCGCCATCAAGGATTAATTTAAGATTCCGCTCCTTGCAAATGTGCTCTAACTTTTCTAAATTCGGTGGTTGCCCATAGAGGCTAACGGCTAGAATCGCCTTTGTTTTAGGTGTGATTGCTTGCTCAATCAAATCACAATCCAAATTATAATCCTCTAAGGATATATCTACAAAAACAGGCTTAATCCCCAAAAGCGCAATCATTTCAGCAGTGGCAATAAAAGTAAAAGGGGTAGTAATCACCTCATCACCCACCTTAACTCCTAAAGCCATTAATGCAAGGAGTAGCGCGGAACTTCCGCTAGAGCAACTCACCGCATAGCCACCACCGACAAACTCCGCTAACTCTTTCTCTAGGGATTCCACTTCGCTTCCCATAATAAACTGCGCATTTCTACATACTCTTAAAACAGCTTCTTCAATCTCCTCTTTATGTGCTTTATGCGATTCTTTTAAATTTGCAAAATCAATCATTTCGTTTCCTTATCTAAAACTTCCAAAACAGAATCACGCAATTTATAGCAACTACCATCAAAACTATCTCTTGCAATTCCGTATTCATCAAACTCTAAGCGCACTCCCGCCTTATCTACAAAGCCAATTTGACGCGCAGGATTCCCTACCATTAGCGCGTAAGGTGGCACATCGCGCACGATGACTGCTCCCGCACCGATTAACGCGTATTCCCCAATCGTGACTCCACAAACAATCGTAACATTTGCACCAATGGAGCAGCCCTCTTTAAGCAGAGTTTTCTTAAATTCCTCTCTGCGATTGATGAAACTGCGCGGATTTAGGACATTTGTAAAAACCATAGAAGGTCCTAAAAACACATTATCCTCGCATTCTACGCCCTCATAAATGCTGACATTATTCTGCACTTTTACGCCCTTTCCGATTCTAACCTTTGGACCCACCACGCAATTTTGCCCAAAGGAGCAGTTCTCTCCGATTTCACTTCCACTTAGAATATGGCTAAAATGCCAAATCTTGCAGCCCTTTCCTATGCGGACATTCTCATCAATTATAGCGGTATGATGGGCAAAATAATTTGTTTTCTCACTCATTGCACTGCCATTTTTGTTTATAAGCTTCAAAATGATTCATCATTTCCTTTTCCTCTATGGGCTTCATTCTTTTGGTGCTTTGCATTTGTGGAATCTCATCATAAGGATTGCTAGGATTTTGCAAATGGTATTTAAAATTAGCAATAAGTGCGATTTCATTCTCATAATGCCTCCGCGCTAGTGTATGCAGTGTGTCGCTTTCATACACTTGCGTAGGCATTACCGCGACAATCTCGCCGCTATCTACTTCCTCATTAATGTAATGCAATGTTACGCCCAAAGGTCTATCCTCTAAAATCGCCCATTTAAACGAATCCAATCCGCGCGAATTGGGGATAATTCCGGGGTGAGCGTTTAGAACTTTCTTGCCCTTTAAGCATTCTTGCGAGAGGATTCCGCAGCCTGTGATTACATAAATATCGCATTCGTTTGGAATCTCTGCATCACTAGCGCATTCTTGATATTTGAGATTCCATTTTGCTGCAATTTCTTTCGCACTTATTGCTTCGCTTTGCTTTGGTCTATGGGAGAATAGCACTGCTCTTTCCTCCCTACTCACAAATGGCAGGGCATATAAGCATAAATCCCCCCCCCCCCGCAGAATCGTTTAATAAGAAGCTGTTTAAAACCTGCTCTGTTTTTAAATGGGGAGATTGATAGGTGATAATGCCTATTTTGTGAAATCTTTGCATTTTATTTCCTTTATTTTGAAATTGTTTTGCAAAAGGGGTGGTAATCACCCACTAACCCTAAAGGCTCGGTATTTCGGATTTGATGCACTATTTGGATAGAAGGCTTTGCATCTTGCAATCCAAAGCCTCCCCCCTTTAAAATATCACAATAACTTTGTGTATGTAAATCAGTAAATCCTTCACTAAACTCTACAGATTCCCCATTAATACTAATTAGTCTAAAAGTGCGTTTGTTTTGTTCTAATGCCTCTTTTGGTAGTGTTGTAGAATCCACAGATAAAAACCACCGCACTCTTGCATGCTTTAACTCTAGGATTCCACTTGCACTCTGTGCGTCTAATAAATGCACTTGACTATCCCGCACCTCTCCAAAAATCCAAGAAAGCATGTCAAAAAAATGCACACC
>NZ_CATKCB010000229.1:0-1990 GCF_949747025.1 Helicobacter sp. UBA3407
CAAGTGGAGAAAGAAGCACTTTTAATGGAAAAAAATGACAAAAACAATATGCGCTTAGAGGAAATCAAAAAAGAAATTGAGAATAAAAATGAGAAAAAGAAAAGCTTGGAAGTGCAGTTTGAAAGCGAAAAACAGGTTTTTAACGATATTGCAAACATCAAAATCAAGATTGACTCTTTGCGAACAGAGAGTGAGCTAGCCAAACGCAGTAGCGACTTCAACAAAGCAGCGGAAATTGATTATGGCAAGATTCCCGAGCTAGAAAAAGAATTGGAATCCCAAAATGCAAAATGGGTAAAAATGCAAGAGGCAGGGACATTGCTTAAAAATGCTGTGCTACCAGAATCTATAGCCGCTGTGATTAGCCGATGGACACAGATTCCGATTAAAAAAATGTTACAAGATGAAAAGGACAAGATTTTAGACATTGAGAACGAATTAAAAAAAGATGTTGTAGGGCAAGATAAAGCACTGCGCGCAATCGCTAGAGCCATTAAACGCAATAAAGCGGGATTAAGTGAGCTCAATCGTCCCATTGGCAGTTTTTTGTTTCTTGGACCCACAGGTGTTGGCAAAACAGAATCAGCCAAAACCCTTGCGCGATTCCTCTTTGATAGCGAAAAGAATCTCATACGAATGGATATGAGCGAATATATGGAAAAACACGCAGCAAGTCGCCTTGTTGGTGCGCCTCCGGGATATGTCGGCTATGAGGAAGGTGGGCAACTCACTGAAGCTGTTCGCCGCAAACCTTATAGTGTCGTGCTTTTTGATGAGATTGAAAAGGCACACCCTGATGTGTTTAATATGTTATTGCAAGTTCTTGATGATGGACGTTTGACAGACAATAAAGGCGTTACGATTGACTTTAGAAACACAATTATTATTTTGACAAGCAATATCGCAAGCAGTGCGATTATGGAGCTAAAAGATGAGCAAGAGCGCGAAAATGCAGTAAAAGATGCATTGAAAAACTATTTCAAACCAGAATTTTTGAATCGCTTAGATGATATTGTGATTTTCAATCCACTTGGATTAGAGCAAATTACATACATTGTGGAGATTTTGTTTAAAGGAATCCAGAAAAAACTTGTTGAGCGCGATATTCACATTACATTAGAGCCAAGCGCAAAAGAGTTTATTGCAAAAGTTGGTTTTGACCCAACCTTTGGTGCGCGTCCGCTCAAACGAGCACTTTATGAAGAGATAGAAGATAGGCTAGCGGATTTAATTTTAGAGGGCAAAATCAAAGAGGGAAGTAAAGTTGCTTTTTATGCACAAAATGATGCAATCCAAACACGCATAGAATAATAGCTATTTTAGGGCATTTTCGCCCTATTTTTAAGATTCTTCATTTTAATTTAATATTTTTTTGCTATCATCACAGCCTTACTTTATTTTTTAATTCGGAGTATAGCGCAGTCTGGCTAGCGCACACCCTTGGGGTGGGTGAGGTCGTGGGTTCAAATCCCGCTACTCCGACCATTCTTTAATTGATTTTATTTATCTCTATTTTATTTATGGAATTGACATTCTAGTATTCTTGATTTGCGAAATCCACATAGAATCTGTTTGCGTTCTCACAAGTGTAATCCAAAAATACCTTTTTATTACAACTCTCTAGTAGTTTTGATTTTTCTTTTACATTTTCAAATCTTAGGTTTGGAGAAACTTTCCTCTAAGAAAACCAAAAAACCCTCTAAGATTTCTAACTCCTTGCGCCATATTGGTGCGTTGCAATGACTTCAAACAACCTTATAAGGTTTCAAATTTGCTCCAAAAAACCTACAACATAATTTTTATCCTCATAATTTTAGATTTCAATGTTGTTTATACGATTCATTAAAAGCAAATGTCCTTTCCATATTTATCGTAAATTAGTATAAATTTATGTGATTTCTATAAACTTGTATCCAAAGGAAACATTTATAATCAAGAATCTTGCCACTCCTAAGAGGGTGAAATATACTACGCATTGCAAATGTAAGCA
>NZ_CATKCB010000230.1:0-2816 GCF_949747025.1 Helicobacter sp. UBA3407
ATTGGTTATTGTTTTTTGTTTATTTTATGTCCAAGATTCCTAAAATCTACCCTAAAGGACGAATCTTATCTAATTCTAGCCGGACTTAGCGGAATCACAATTTACAATCTCTTTTTAAATCTTGCAATGGATTATTCTAAAGCATCAAATGTCAGTGTCATCATTGCAACAGCACCACTTTTTACTGCGCTACTTGCAGCATTTTTAAAAATCGAAAAACTTTCATTTATCTTTTTTGTTGCCTTTATCTTGTGTATGAGCGGAATCGTGCTTTTAAGCTATGAAGATGAGGGATTCTCCTTTAACCCTTTGGGTGATAGTTTTGCGCTTTTATCGGCACTTGGCTGGGCAGCTTACTCACTTTTGATCCTCAAGATTATGCACAAGAGAGGAAATCTTATCTTGATTACACGCCGCATAATATTTTATGGAATTTTAGGAATGCTGCCGAGCTTTTTATTTTTGGATTTTGCTCCAAATTTAATACTTTTATTAGATCCAAAAATCGCTTTTAATCTGATTTTTTTAGCACTTTTTGCTTCAGGATTATGCTTTTTATTATGGAATCACGCAACACTACTTATCGGTGCTATTAAAACAAATGTTTATGTTTATTTAACACCTCTCATTACTATTATTGTTTCTTTTTTTGTTTTGGGAGAAAAACTCTCTATTTTAGCCCTATTTGGTGCATTCTTAACTCTTCTCGGAGTTATCTTAGCGGAGTCCAAATTCTCAAAACCTATCTCCTTAATAATTTAAGCACCCTTGTAAGCACTTCCCTCTTTCACACTATTCTTTTATTGCCATCACAAGAAAATCTTTAGGCTTTTTGCGACACATAATGCAGAATCTCACCTTTTAGGATTCCATTGTAAAGTTTTCTGTATGCAAGATGACAGATTGTTTCGTTGTTGTTTCACTCCACCCCGCAATGACGAAGTGGCAAGATTCTTGTGTTATCTTTGCACATCTCTAGCACTTTTTCGCCCTTGACTTCCTTTTCTTTACTGATTTGGAAGCCGAATTTCTTATGCAAATTTATTACCTGCTTGTTGCGCGCAAAGACTTCCAAAGTAAGCTGCCTAGCTCCCAAAATATCAAAGGCAAACACCAAGCTCACTTGTTCTAAAACGCGTCCGATTCCGCTTAGGCTTAGGTTCGGATTGCCAAAGAATCCAAACTCCACTTCCTCACTACTTTTCTTGCCAAAATTAATACTCCCCAATCCAACCCCACAAAATCGCAAAAGAAAATATTGTTTTTTGGGATTCTGCCTTAAGGATTCTATAAAGGCAAAATGTTCTGCAAGCGAAATTTCCTTTTGATTATAAAGATTTTTGGCAACTTCAGGATGGTTGCGCCATTGCAAAACCTCTTTCTTTTCCAAATCACTTAAAACAACATAATCCTCTAGCTCCAAGCAAAGAATCTCTAAATTATTCCCCCCCCCCCGCAGAATCGGCAGAATCGCAGACATAGATTTTTAGCACAAATTTTTTACCCTCTTTAATAAAAAACGCAGGGAACTCCTCATTGCTCACAATCCTCAAAAGATTAAATTGCGACTCCAAACTTTTTGCAATATCTAGCTCACTATCTTTTGGGCTTCGCTTAGGGTAGAAGCTCTCCTCTCCGCTCTGCGCCTTTGGACTTAAAGTTGGGAATTTTTCCAAAAACTCCAAACATAGCTTTTGGCACATCTTGGCTTGCTTGTCTCTTAGTTCCTCATAAAGCTCTAATCCGCTTAAATGCAAAGTTTCTTGCAAATAAATCGCGCCATTATCTGCTTTTGCATCTGCTCTAAAAAGCGTAAAAACAATGGAATCCTTACCCTCTAGCACCTGCCAAAAAAGAGGCGACCAACCTTTGCCTTTGGGTAGTGCAGACGCGTGAATCACGAGATTGTATTCGTGCAAATCTAAAAACTCTTGCTCTATTAGTTGATGATAGGAGAGGATAAAAACGATTCCATAAGATTCCTTTAAATCTTTATGAGAAAAATACAGCTTGGCATTTGGAATCTTGCTTTCTAGCTCTTTTGCATAAGGGATAAACCACTGGTTTGGAGAAGTAAGAATCGCCACCTTCATCTATGCCACCTTTACGCGCATAGGCTTAAAAATGGGCTTGGAATCGCCCTTAAGCTTTGCGATTCCACATTTTTGGAAGCTTTGTGTATTTTGTAAGCAAGAAGTGAATAATCCTGTGTAGCTAAAATTGTAGTTTGTGTGGCAAAAAAATGGAGTAAAGTGGCTTTTATTGCCCCCCCCCCGCAGAGAATACGAAATAACTCATTTGCGCGTCCTTATTTGTAAATTGAAAACCAAATCTTTGGTAAAGAGAAATCGCCTTTTGATTCGTGTTCAAGGCACAGGCGTAAATTTTCACAACTCCTAGCGTCTCTTGCGCGTATTTTAGCATTGCTTCCATTAATGCCGCTCCATATCCCTTTAAATCTGGGTTTTGATAGATTCCAAACTCACAAGAGATTCCGTGCTGAATGTCTATAAAGCAAAGCACCCCCAAGATTTCATCGTCTTGCAAAGCCAAAAAATATTGTTTCGTGGAATCCTGCTTCAAGGATTCCATAAATTGCAAGTGTTCTTTTAGCGTAATCGTCTGTGTTCTCATCAAAGGGGCAATTTTTAGGTGATTGCGCCACCCAAACACCAAAACCTTTTCTATCTCATCTAAATCCACAAAATTTTTTAACATCATCACAGAATCCTAGCCCAAAATCCCTACAAGATAAGCGGATAATGCGCTCATTCCTCCACTTACAACAAGGATTCCAATGCAAATCAAAAGCCCTC
>NZ_CATKCB010000231.1:0-2810 GCF_949747025.1 Helicobacter sp. UBA3407
GCATAAAGATTATAACTTCCGCGCTTAGTTAGCACACTCACACCATAGCAATGATTTCCCTCAATGAGCAATTCCGTAACGGCTGCATTTTTCCACAATGTATGGGAAACTTGTGCTATCAAATGCGAATGCAAAACCCTGCCTGTGCAATCTCCTCCCGCGTGGATAATCCGTGAAGTGCTATGGGCTGCTTCTTTGGTGAAGAGTAAATCGCCTTTTTCGTCCCTGTCAAAAGGAGTTTGACGCTCAATCAAATCCTCTAATACCTCCAAACTTTCCTCACTTAATGTCTTAACTGCCTTTTCATCACACATTCCCGCACCAGCGTTTAGTGTATCTTCTATATGCAAAGGAATATCGTTGATATCCTTTGCCACTGCGATTCCACCTTGCGCATAAAAAGTATTGCATTCCCAAGGTTGCTCTTTACAAAGAATTAAAACTTTTAGATTTTTAGGTAGATTCAAAGACGCATACAATCCTGCAACACCAGCCCCTACGATAATCACATCAAAATTAAACATTTCTAAATCCTTATTTTAACTCTTGAAATTCCAATTGTGCATAAATTCTGTTCTCTTTTTGGCTTGTTTTGCTTTTTGGATTGTAAGGGTCATCTTTAAATCCACAACCCACACTTAAAAAACTAAGACAAAAAATCTGTGCTATAATTAAAAAATGAAAAATGTATCGGAAGTCTTGTCTCATCTCTTTAGCACTCCTTGCTATCAAAAATATTACGAAGTCAGCCAACTTAATCAGTTTATTCGCTTGCTTCCTCTTAGCATCAAAAGCGGAATTGCTTTTGGCTATATCAAGAATGACATTTTATTTTTGGCACTCAAACACCCAGCTTTTAAACAAGAATTTTATCATAAAATCTCCCTTCTTAAACAGCTCTTAAAAACTTATCAAAAGGAAAAATCCCATCTTACCAATGTGCAAGACATTAAATGCTTTGTAACCTATAATGCTTACCACAAAGAAGTAGAATTTCGGCAAGAAAATGAAGTCGCGCAGTGCTATGGAGAACTTGCTCACGGAAATTTCATTAATTACGCAAAAGATACCGAAATCTTTGAAATCTTTGAAAATATCCGCCAAGTAATTCTACAAAATCAAAATAAATTTTTGTAAGATTTTTATGGAATCCAAAGAGACAACAATCAAGCCCAAACCGCTCTCCAACAATCTTTTGGAGGTTTTAAAAAAGATTCCAAACCAAAGTGGAGTTTATCATTATTTTGATAGTGAGGGACGATTGCTTTATGTAGGAAAAGCAAAGAATCTTAAAAATCGCGTAAAAAGCTATTTTCGTTTCACTCCTACTCTATCTCCCGCACCCAATTTGAGTGCGCGCATTGCACAAATGGTGCAACAAATCGCGATGATACGTTATCTCATCGTAGAAAATGAAAATGACGCTTTGATTTTGGAAAATTCACTGATTAAACAACTCAAACCCAAATACAATATTCTTTTGCGTGATGATAAAACCTATCCTTACCTATGCGTCAATTCGCAAGAGGATTTCCCCCGCATTATTCTAACAAGAAAAGTTTTGAAAATGCAGGGTTTGCGCTATTTTGGACCTTACTCTAGCGGAGCACGTGATTTACTAGAAAGCCTTTATGAGGTTTTTCCGCTTGTGCAAAAAGAATCTTGCAAGCAAGGTAAAAAAGCTTGTCTCTTTTATCAAATCAAAAGATGTCTTGCACCTTGCGAGGGGCGCATAAATGTAGAATCTTATCATCAAATCTTGCAAAACGCACTTCATTGCATAGAAAATCCCAAAAAAATCCTTGCAAAATTAGAAGAAAAAATGCTGTTTTTATCCAATAATTTGCGTTTTGAAGAAGCTAGAATCTTGCGGGATAGAATCACAAAGATTCAGCAGTTAAACCCTATTTCCTCTGTTGATTTTGCACGATTGGAAGATTTAGATGTGTTTGCTCTTGTTTGTGAAGAAAAACGTGCTGCTTTAGTCAAACTCTTTATGCGCAGTGGCAAGATTGTTTCTAGCGCAACACAAATTATCAAAAGTGAAATTGGTTTTGAGGAAAGTGCAATCTACAAACAAGCAGTGCTAAATTATTACAGCAAGGATTTACCTTTGAAACCAAAGCAAATCTTGATTCCTTTTGATTTGGGAGAAATTGCAAAAGAACTAGAAAATTTCTTGCGACAAAATCTTGGCAAAAAGATTCCTTTGTATTATCCAAAAAGCGGAGAGAAAAAGCGATTGTGCGAACTTGCTTTGCAAAATGGTAAAGAGATTTTGCGTTTGCAAAAAGACGAGGAGGAGGAAGTGCTCGGCGAGATTAAAAAACTCTTTTGCTTACAAAATGTTCCTTTCCGTTTTGAAGTTTTTGACACTTCACATCATACAGGTGCGCAATGCGTTGGGGCGATGATTGTCTATGAAAATGGGGCATTCTGCAAGGAATCTTATCGGCAGTATTTGTTAGAAGGCACAGACGAGTATTCCCAAATGCGTGAAATGCTAGAGCGTAGAATCTCGGATTTTAGCAAAGAATCCCCACCGGATTTATGGGTGCTAGATGGGGGAGCGGGGCAAATCAACTTAGCTAGAACCTTGCTTGATAGTGCGGGGGTAAATTTGGAAGTCATCGGAATCGCAAAAGAAAAAGTGGATAGCAAGGCTTACCGCGCTAAAGGAAGTGCAAGGGATATTCTACGTGATGAAGTCCTGCAAGATTATCGCCTCGCCCCTAGCGATAAGCGTTTGCAATTCATTCAAAAACTGCGCGATGAAGCCCATCGTTTTGCAATTACTTTCCATCAAAAAC
>NZ_CATKCB010000232.1:0-7297 GCF_949747025.1 Helicobacter sp. UBA3407
AATTGTTTATAAATCTTACTGCCTATGCTCATAGGGATTCCTTTTGTAAAGAACCAAAGAAAGCAAAAGACAAAATCTTAAGGATTTGGAATTTGAAAGGAAAATTACATTTCTTTCAAAATTTGCTCTACTACTGCTTTTGGATTTTGTGCTTTATAAATTGGGCGTCCCACGACAATAAAATCGCTTCGTGCGGTTTTTGCATCTTCTAAGGTTGCCACGCGTTTTTGGTCGCCACTATTCTCACCAAAGGGACGAATTGCAGGCGTAAGCGTCAAAAAATCCGCGCCCACTTGCTCTTTGATGGTTTGGGATTCCGCACAAGAGCATACGACACCATTTAAGCCACATTCTTTTGCGGTTTTCGCAAACTCTAGCACTTGGGTTTCCAATCCCGTATGGTAGATTTCAAAGAATCCCTTTTCATCAAAACTTGTAAGCGCAGTTACTGCCATTACTAGCGGAGGATTTGGGACTGCCTTTAGCCTTTGCATAACCTCACGCATAGCTTCTTGACCACTGCTTGCGTGGATAGTTATCATACTGACTTTTAGCTTTGCAATCTCCTCTATGCTATCGCCCATTGTATTGGGAATATCATAAAGCTTCAAATCCAAAAAAATGCGAAAAAGCGGGTTTATGGCTTTGATTTGCTCCAAAAACAAAGCACCATCACGTATGAAGCTACGCAAGCCGACTTTAACCCACAAATCCTTGTCTTTTAGCAATTCTAATAATGCCAAATTCTCCCCTGCACTAGGCAAATCTAGGGCAACACAAAGTTTCATTATTTATCCTTTGGTGTAAGATTTTTAAAATTTTTTTGGATTTTTTCTCCCGATTTCCCGCCTCGCTTTGTTTGGGCAGCTGCTAAATCTTTTGTTTTGCTTGATTTAGAATCCCTAGATTCCGACTTTTTATCTTTGAAATGATGAGATTTTTTTGATTTTGCCTTAGTAGCTCTTGATGATTTTGTGTTTTTGAGGGTATTCACTTTAGGTTTTCCAAAAACTTTTCGGGGTTTTTGAATTGTTTTTTGTAAAGATTCTTTTGAAGTTTCATTTGCTTTTTGTCGCGCTTTTTCTTCCTCTTTAGAGATTTTTTGTTGTTCTAAAATTACTTGAATTTCCTTTAGTGAGAGTTTATAATTTTTAGCGATTCCATCTAACACGCCATTAATAAATTTAACCGATAATTCATAGCTAAAATTTTTGGCAATCTCTAATGCCTCATTAATCACAACCGCTTTATCTACCTTGCTAAAAACAATCTCATATGCTCCTAGACGCAAAATTGCGCGTTCTATATTGCCAATGCGCTCAAAATCCCAATCCTTTAGCTGATGTGTAATGCGCAAGTCTAAGGATTCCAAATTTGCAATTACGCCAGAAAACAATTCTTGCGCAAAATTTTTTTGTGCATTTTTTATTTTGTGCTCCTCTAAGATTTCTTCTACAAACTTAGAGATTCCCTCATTCCCGCTATCATAAGCATACAAAAGCTGCACAACGACTTCACGCACTTGGCTTCTTGTTGCCATTTATGCTCCAATCTTACGATAAAGATTAATGAGTTCAATCAAACCTGCCATAGATTCAAAACCTTTGTTGCCTGCTTTTGTGCCTGCGCGCTCAATGGCTTGTTCAATAGAGTCAGTTGTGAGCACACCAAAGGTTACCGCTGCACCATAACGAATCGTAACATTTGCGATTCCTTTTGTCGCTTCTGCGCTCACATAATCAAAATGCGGTGTCGCACCACGTATAATTGCGCCCAAGCAGCAAACGCCATCATAATCTCCTTGTGCAAGGACTTTTTCTAGCGCAAAAGGAATCTCAAAAGCTCCCGGCACTAAAATATGTGTGAGATTTTCCTCTCTGCCTCCGTGACGCAAAAAGCAATCCTTTGCTCCCTCTACCAATCTGTCTGTAATCAGATGATTAAAACGACTAGAAATAATTGCGATTTTCTCATCGCCTAGAAGCGACAAATTTCCCTCAATGATTTGCATAATTTTCCTTTGTAATAAGATGTTGAATTTCTAAAATCTGCTCTACTAATTCTAAAAGTATCTTGGGAGTGAGCATATTTGGACCATCACTTAGCGCAATTTTTGGATTAATATGCGTTTCGGCGAACAATCCATCTATTCCCACAGCTGCCGCAGCACGCGCAAGTAGAGGAGCATAACGACTATCTCCCCCACTTTTTCCATTTAAACCACCGGGCATTTGCACCGCGTGTGTTGCATCAAAAATCACAGGAGCAAACTCACGCATAATCGCTAGAGAGCGCATATCCACAACTAAATTTCCATATCCAAAACTGCTTCCGCGTTCTGTCAAACAGACTTTATATTTCAAAGAATTTTCAAGATTCGCTTCCTCTACCGCTTCGTTTTGCACCTTTGCACGAATCTTAAGAGCCTTAAGCACAGAATATTTCATATCACTAGGATTCATAAACTGCCCTTTTTTAATATTCACGATTGCATTTGTTTGTGCCGCAGCAACAATCAAATCTGTCTGCCGACACAAAAAGGCTGGAATTTGCAGAATATCTACAACTTTTGCCGCGGGTGCTACTTGGGCAGTCTCATGAATATCTGTTAGCAACCGATAACCAAACTTTGCCTTGATTTTTGCTAGCGATTCTAAACCTTTTTCAAGTCCGGGTCCGCGATAAGATTCCAAACTTGTTCTATTTGCTTTGTCAAAACTTGCCTTGAAATAGAAATCAACTTTTTTATTTTGCGAAAGTGGCTTAAGCGATTCTGCAATCTCCTCTAATATCTCATCATTCTCTATGACACAAGGTCCTGCAATAATAATCATTTCTATCCTTTCAGTAAATTAAATTCGTGTCGTTTAAAGTCGTAATTATACACCTCCCCACTCTCTATAATGTAATGCCAACCATAAAGATTTAAGGTGCGCGCAAGATATTTTTCTTTCACTTTTGGATAAGTAAAGAGATTCACAATCTGCCGCTCAATATTGATTTGCTCCGTCAAAAAGCTACGCATAGCCTTTGTTTTTGGGTTAAGCGAAAGCACTTGTTTTTTTACAGGCTCAATTAGTTTTAACCAATTTTTAACATTGGGCATATTGAAAAAATGCTCCTCCTCATAAAGTGCCGCGCAACCTCCACAATGCGAATGCCCGCAAATAATGATATTTTCTACTTTTAATTCCTCTAACGCATATTCAATTGCGGAAGTTGTCGCTAGATATTCCTCTGCTTCACGATAAGGGGGAACAATATTCGCAATATTGCGCACGACAAAAAGCTCACCGGGCAAGGTATTTGTAATCAAATTTGGCACGACACGAGAATCCGCGCAACCTACAAAAAGCGTGTGAGGATTCTGCCCTTCTTTGAGATTCTCAAACAATTCTTTATAGGTTAAAAAATTTTCTTCTTTAAACTTAATGACTCCCTCAAACAGCAAATCAATTGTATTAGGTGCATTAGAGATAGGTTTGGAATCTGCATTTTCGGGCGTTGCAGTTTCTCGTCCTGTCGGATTCTTTTTAGACATCATTTATCCTTAATCAAATGGCTTAAGGGGCAACTTTGGTAAGACTTTCCATTGCGGCAGATAAATCTTCACCCACACTATACACATACAAATCTACGCGTCTATTTTTGGCACGCAAGGAGGGGATTTCATTATTGGCAATCGGAGAAAATTCTCCCTCGCCTCCACCCAATACACGCGTTTTTGCCACACCCTGCATAAGAATAAGGTCTGCAACATTCACACCGCGTGCAATAGATAATTCTAAATTATCCTCAAAAACGGAATCCTCTTGCAAAGGAATGTTATCAGTATGTCCTATGGCTTTAATCAACACAGCATTAGGAAGTTTAGCAAACTCCATTGAAAGCCGTTTAACGAGTGCAATTCCACTTGAATTTGTCAAAACCGCACTCCCACTCTCAAAAAGTAATTCATCTGGGATTCTAATAATAACACCTTTTTCTGCTTCCTCTAATTCTACAGAAGGTCCATTAGAGATGCGATTGACTTCGTTGTAATCTGTAATGAGGCTTGCAAAAATATTTACCACATTGTCCATCTCTACTTCTGTTTCCATAGGTGTGGCTTTTATTGGCGCAGGAGGGTTGATTTGTGTTTGTGAGCCTTTCTCAAGTACCGCCAAAGAGCCTTCCAAAGAGCCAATGGCTAATGCGATTCTTTGCGTATCAAAAGTTGCCATTGAAAGCAACAAAATAAAAAAAGTTAGAATCAAAGTAACCATATCCCCATAAGTCCCAAGCCATAATGGAACACCTTGAGGACAATCGCAAGCGGGGCATTTATTTTTTGCCAAATTTTTCCCTTTTTAAGATTCTAATATTTTAGTTAAATTTTTAGATTATAGCTTTATTTTAGTTATAATCTTATTTAATTTTTAAATTTTGTGAGGAAATTTTGCAATCTCTTGTTGATTTTTTAGTAGTATCTATCCATACTTTTGGATATTTTGGAATCTTTTTTTTAATGTTTTTAGAAAGCAGTTTTATTCCCTTCCCAAGTGAAGTCGTGATGATACCTGCAGGATATTTGGCTCATTTGGGGCAGATGAATCTCTTTATCGCGATTCTTTGCGGTGTCTTAGGCTCACTCGCAGGCGCATTACTCAACTATTACTTGGCACTTTTTTTGGGGCGTGAGATTCTAATCAAATTTGGCAAATATGTATTTTTTGATGAAAAAACAATGATAAAAATGGAAAATTTCTTTGCCAAACACGGGCATATTTCTACCTTTAGCGGGCGTTTGATTCCTGTTGTGAGGCAATATATTTCACTTCCTGCAGGCTTAGGTAGAATGCCACTAGCTCTTTTTTGTCTTTATACTTCCTTGGGTGCTGGAATCTGGGTTAGCATTCTAACCACGCTTGGTTATTTTTTGGGACAAAATGAAGCACTTTTGAAAGAATATCTGCATTGGATTACCTTTGGACTTGCCCTCTTTGTCCTGTTTAGCGTTGGCTTGTATGTTGCTTTGCAACTTCGCAAGAAATAACACTACTGCATCATTGCGGTTTCTACCTCGTTCTTGCGAGGGCTTTGCCTGAAGTAATTCATAATTTTGCACAGAGTAAATTATCAAAGGCGAGATTCTTTCATTTGGATTGCTTTGCTCTCACTTTGTTCGTTCCTTGCAATGATGCAGTGGGGAAATTGCCCTCATAAACTTTTGCGCATTATTGCTCACTTTGGCTCAAATCTTCTCTTGCGCACTTTAGGCTTTAGAGAGTTATTACACCTCTACTCTCTCCAAGATTCTAAGGTTAAATCCGCTTAATGCACAATATTCGGATTCATCTACTTGTGAGACACTTAAGAGCCTAAAATCCCGAATCTCTAGTGATTTTAAAATCTGCGCCCCAATTCCTAATCCCTTGATATCCTTACCATCACAAGTTTTCAAAAAAACCAAATATCCCCCCTCTTGTTTTAATTGCTCAATTGCTTGAATTAATCCATTAAATGTATTTTCATTCTCTAAAAGCTCCAAATCCTCTTTAACAATGTGGAATTTCACAAGAGGAGTTTGCGACTTGCCAAACACAAAGGCTGTATGGATTCTGCTCAAATGGTCTTGAAATTGGATTTTCTCCACTTCTGCACCCAAAAACTTACCCTTTCCACGATAGATTGGCTTAATGAGCTGCTCAAACTGCAAGCGATACTCAATCAAATCCGAAACATAAAGAATCTTTAAGCGGTGTTTTTGTGCAAATTCACTCAAAAATTTATCCCCTCTTCTTGCCATTAGCCCATCTTCTCGCATAATTTCACAAATCACACTCACAGGTTTAAGCCCTGCAAGCTGGCAAATATCAATGCTCGCCTCTGTATGTCCTGTGCGCTCTAGCACACCTCCCTCTTTGGCAATCAATGGAAAAATATGTCCGGGTCGCACAAAATCTTCAGGTTTTGTGTTAGATTTACACATTAGGCTAATCGTTAAATCTCGCTCATACGCAGAGATTCCTGTTTTAGCTTCTTTGGCGTCAATAGAAACCGTGAAAGCTGTTTCGTGATTGGAACTATTTTGAATAACCATTGGGGGCAAATCAAGTTTATTTGCAATCTCTTTGGTAATAGAAACACAAATCAACCCGCGTGCCTCTTGTGCCATAAAATTGATTTTTTCGGGTGTGCTAAAGATTCCAGCCATTACCAAATCGCCCTCATTTTCTCTATCCTCATCGTCCATAATAATAACCATTTCTCCATTTTTAATCGCCTTAATCGCCTCTTCCACGCGCAAAAATGCTTCATTTTGCATTTCTTAACCTTTTGTATTTTTTCTAAAGTATATCACAAACTTATCAAAAAGATATTTAATATATTGACAAATAAAAACAATAAAGATATAATTTCGCTTTTTATTGGGGTATCGCCAAGCGGTAAGGCAGTTGGTTTTGGTCCAACCATTCCGAGGTTCGAATCCTTGTACCCCAGCCACTTATTCTCAAATTTCATAACATTTATAATCTTTTTATAAATTTTATCGCGGGGTAGAGCAGCCCGGTAGCTCGTTGGGCTCATAACCCAAAGGTCGGTGGTTCAAATCCGCCCCCCGCTACCAAATCTTTCTATAATTCTATCATTTTGTTTCATACAATATTCACACTTTGGACTTTAAAATAAAATCTTAAATGTTGTAAAACTTCAGGGATTTGTGGGATTATGGGATACTTCGGCTTTTGCCTCGCAACGACTGCGTGGGATTCGTTCTTGTAAGAATCACTTACGATTCATAGCGCACATTGTAGCAACAATTATGCAAGCTTGGGTGAGTCGCTAACACAACGTACCCGCTGCTTGCAAATTCACAACTTTAAATTTCAAAAAGTAAAACTAAAACTTCTTTTTATTTACATCATCAAAAATTTTATTTGCAATTTTATCTACCGCATCACTAATGTTTTGAGAATAGTTTGCGATTTCTACATTTTGTGAGTTGCTAGTTTCTAGTTGTGCCACTGCTTGATTAATCTGCTCAATTCCTAATGTTTGCTCTCTAATGGATTCACTCATATCATTAATGCCTTGCACAAGAACATTCACATTTGCTTCAATTTCGCCAAGTGATTTTCCTGTTCTTTCTGCTAGTTTTCGCACTTCATCGGCGACAACGGCGAATCCTCGTCCGTGTTCTCCTGCTCTTGCTGCTTCAATGGCTGCATTAAGAGCAAGCAAATTTGTTTGGTCTGCAATGTCTTTAATTACATTCACGATACTTTTAATATCCTCTGCTTGTCTTGTAACCTCT
>NZ_CATKCB010000233.1:0-2801 GCF_949747025.1 Helicobacter sp. UBA3407
AAAAAGCGAAACATTTATAATGAGATTCTGCATTGAATCATATTAAATCATTGACGCAAATCTTAAATTTTTGTTAAAATAGCCGATGTTGTAAGTAGGATAATTTTACAAGGAGGAAACAATTTTAAAGAAAGTTCTTAGTATTGCGGTAATGAGTGGTTTATTTTCAAGTGGTGCATTCGCAGAGGATTTGTTAGCACAAATAACCAATGGTGCATTAAGTGATACAAGTAAGGGTGTAAGGCTCTTAAGCGCAGAGGAGGAAAAGCAGGTTGTAGGGGGGTATGGCTTAATGGAAAATAATGGGGTAAATGTTTTTGAGCTTATGCGTTCTAGCCTTAATGGAGCTACTATTACACAAATCGGGGTCGTAGTGGGATTGACTCAACACGAAATGGATTATAATGTCCTTTGTGGATTTGGTGGTGATGGCTGTTCTGCAAGTTCTTATGTTAATAAGCAATCTTATAATGACTTGGCAATCATTGCTGACCCAGACAGAAATGAATATCTCGCCGTAACTGCTACTAAAACAACTACAATAGGAGCTTATGGAGTGCCTCAAAATCAATTTACCAATGGTGCCGTGGTAGTTGGGCTAAACCATAACAATGGGACGATTTATAAGATTAGAAATGTTACTTCTAATAGTAGTGTAGCAAGTGAGGTATGGAGGAGAGTTGGTAATGATTTAAATGGAATCCTCTTAAATCAATACCGATAAATTTAAGCAAGGAGGCTTGCAATGATAAATTCTATTCATTCAAACTATAATAACCCTTTGGTAAATCTACAACCAAATATCAGCAAGAATGCAAGTCAGGTTGCTACAAACAATACCTCCAATCTTGTTTCTAGCAAAGAAGTATCCAAAGGCTCTACTAACCAAGTTTTAGGCTACGCGGTAGATAAAGATGGCTACTTCACAGAGGAGTTTAACAAAGCAGCTGGAATCCCAAGTGATTATAAGATTCATTCTAGCACTATGGAGAGTTTAGCTCAAGAAATAACAGACCAAACAAGTAACCCTATGAGAATCTTTAAAAGCATTGATATAGCCAAAACCATAGGCAATGCGTATAAGATTCTCTCTCAAGTCGTGGGTGAAAATGTGCTAAACTCTAAAGATAGCTTTACACTTGAGGAAATAGCAAAATTTCCTCAAGGATACAAATTCAACTCCCAAACAATGCAAGTAAGTGAGATTTACGATAGCATTGCAGACTTTGCTAATCATTCTATGCTTTGGAAAACTCCGATAGGTGGGCGACCCGATAGAATGAATATTAGCAGTTTGTTTTATAATGATTCTTCAGCAAATCCTAGCACAAATGTTTTTAATAATGCAAATGGTGGCTCTGTTGGAAAGGGTTTGTTTGATATGACAAGCAATAAATACACCAATAGTGATGGCTCAATTACAAAAGGTGGCTTGTTAATTGGTATTATTAATGCAAATCTGCATACAAGAGAGGGTGAGACAACTGCAAATGGCAAATCTCAAGGATACGATAAATCAATGTCTTATTCAGAAATCATAAATTATGACGCTTCAAAAGACCCAACAAGCAACAAAAACGAATTTTATGTTACAGGGATACAACCACTTAAAATCCAAAGAAGCGAGGAAAGCCTTAGAGTAGATAAAGAATGGGAAGAGTATGTAAAAAACTATAAAGACCCATTGACAATGTTTTTTGAAAACCTGCAAGAACAGCAAAAACTAAGTTTTGAAGAGCTAGAAAGAAAACGCAAAGAGCTAAAAACAAAAAATATTAAAAATTTTGATTTTGACGCTTAGGGATTCCACAATGACAATTAATCCAATAAATACAAGTTATAATCTAACACAAGAGATTCAAAAGAATACGCAAAACACAACAAAAGAGATTCCAACTTCACAGAATCTATCACAAGACTTAGTAAGAGATAAAAGCCAAGCAGTCAAAGAAATACTAGGCTTTGGCATAGATAGTGAGGGATTCTTTACGAGTGATTTAAACGAAGCTGCAGGGATTCCAAAGGATATTAAAATAGATGCGGGGTTGGGCGTAAAATATTATTTGAGTTCTCTTCCAATACTTGGTTATTACAATAATATAGATTTAGTCGGTAGTGTAAAAAACTTTTATCAAGAGTTTTCTAAGCTTTCAGAACAGGAAAAAGACAATATCGTCAATAAAACAAAAGAAATAAAATATTTTTTAGACAATGGAACGCAATACTCACTTTATGATACTTTGCTAGAAAGGTTTTCAAATAGTAAAGGCAGACTAAATGAGAGCGGGAAGCTAGAGGCTTTTATCAGAATGAATCCTGATTTAATGGTGGCAGAAAAAACAATCAATCTTGCCATACAGGGCAATGGGGCATACGCAAGTTTCATTGATAAAAACGATAATCTATTGGGAATGAATATATTAGATAAAGGCAAAGCAGGACAACTTTTGCGCACAAGTATCAACGAAATGAGCGCAGAAGAGTTCGGGAAACAATGGGGAGAATTAAGGGAGGAATACCAAGCAAGATATGACGCACAGCAAGAGCGATTCAGAAAAGAAAATGAGGAAATTGAGGAATACAATAAGAATCTTGCAGGGCAAAAAACCCAAAAGAAATCTAAAGTAATCCAAGTCAATAAAAAAAGTGAAACTTATCAGGATTTAGACTTTTTAAATACTTTAGACTTTATTAAAAGTCAGCAGAAATTAGAGCAAATCTTAATGCTTTTTGGAGAAAGGAGTAAAGGAAACTTTGATATTCAAAACTTTAAAAACTTCCTTACTTCCTCTTGGAAAAGA
>NZ_CATKCB010000234.1:0-1945 GCF_949747025.1 Helicobacter sp. UBA3407
AACCTCGCAACAAAACCACAAACCCCTTACAAGCCTTTACTGATTCTAGCGGATATTCTCCTTGCGCACAAAAAGATAATCCCAGCCATTCCACATTAAATCCTATAATCCTTAGAATTGAGGAATTATGACATAAAATTTATTGGCTTGGCAAGTTCATTTTCTTAATGATAATTATTTTCCTTTAAGAATCTCCTCTGTATAATTCATAAATATTTTAATCAAGGAGACAACAATGAATAAAATTGTTCAAACACTTAAACAAATCCAAGCAGATTCAGCTGTATTCTATATCAAGCTTCATAATTATCATTGGAATGTCAAAGGTGCAGATTTCCACCCTGTGCATTCAGCACTAGAAAATATGTATGATGAAATCACAGAACAAATGGACGAAGTGGCAGAACGCGTGATTCAAATCGGTGAAAAACCTTTTGTAACCCTTAAAGATATGCTAGCTGCTAGCAAAATCAAAGAAGACAAAGGCACAAGCTTTGATTCCAAAACAATTTTAAAATCTATTTTACCGGACTATGAATATTTCCTAAAATCCTTTAGAGAGCTTTCAGACTTAGCAGACGATGCAAATGATAAAGCAACCGTTGGGCTAGCAGACGAAAAAATCGCTGCTTTAGAAAAAGCAATTTGGATGCTCAAAGCACAACTTGCTTAATCTTTCAATCCGACTCTAACTTTTCACTTGGATTCCTTATTTTGCAGGATTCTAAGTGATTAATATTTTCTTTATTTCTCACATTAAACTAAGGTATTAATTAAATTAAAAGAGGGATTTAAATAAAATTATGGAACTTTAAATTCTTCAATAAGGAAGGTTTTATGAAAGCGTTAAGGGTTTCACTGGTTACAAAAATTGCAGGGGCAATCGTGATAGCCTTTGTTATTATGATTAGTATTAGTGCAATATTAAATTATAAAAATACGACAGACGATTCAACAAAAGTTTATACTATGTTACAAGAAGAGATTCTAAAGGCGTCTTATACGACTATCAACATCACAATGAATATTGAGGCGGAACAACATTTAAAATTCTTGGCAGAGGAAATAGCAAGTATTGACCGCTACGATGTTGTTTCTCTTCGCAAGGCATTATCAAGCGTCCAATACACCGTGAAATATCCTGATGTTTATATGGTTTATGAAGATAATGGAGACTTCGTTGATGAATGGCTAGAGGAACATTTTCCCTCTAGCTTTAGTGATAGCTTCACTCCGATTCCTTCCACATACAAAGATATGCGAGAGGCTCTATGGTATCAACAAGCCAAACAAAAAGATGGCTTTATCGTAACGCCTGCTTATCTTTCCAAAAGCGGCAAATTAGCTGGGAGACATTTGGCAACTGCTGCATTACCATTCCACAAAAATGGCAAATTTGCTGGAGTAGTTGCAGTAGATATTCCTTTGGACTTATTCCAAGAACGTTTCAAAAACTTTGATACTTCAGATTTTCCAAGCTTAAATATTTACATTATGGACCAAAACAATGAAATCGTTTCCCACGAAATTGAAAGCCTAGTGCTAGATGGCAAACAAACTCCACAAGAGATTGCAATTTCCAAAGCAGCCAAACAAAATCCACAAGGAATCATCAATCTCACAGACCATACGAACACAGAAAGAATCGCACATTATCGGGTAATGCCTTTTGGTTGGATTATGGTTGCAAGCGCAGACCATGGCGATTATACAAGAGCCTCTAATATCACTGCTGTTAAAAATTTCATCATCAATTCAATACTTATCGTTATTGGCTCTATTATACTTTATTACATCATTCGGGTTTTCTTAAAACCACTCAAACGCATTCAACAAGGGTTGTCTCATTTCTTCTCCTACCTCAACCACGATACACAAACAGCCAATCTCATCAAAATAGAATCCCACGACGAATTTGGCATTATGGCAAAAGAAATTAATCAAA
>NZ_CATKCB010000235.1:0-2142 GCF_949747025.1 Helicobacter sp. UBA3407
CAAGATTTGAGGACATTTTCTAAAGCCATAGAATCGCCCAAATCCCCTTGTACAAATTCCACTCTTTGAGGAAAGGTTTGCATTAGAAATTCTACATTTTCTCTAAAACCACTACTTAAATTATCAAAAATCACGATTTTGCAATCACTATTTTTCAAAAAATAATATGCTGTATGTGAGCCAATATAACCTGCTGCGCCGGTAAAAAAATAAATTTGCATTCATAAACCTTAAAAAATAACCTTATAAATTCTATCATTAAGTTGCTAAAAATTTGATTCATTTACTATTTCTTTACATATTTTATGCCACAATAAAAAATCATTTTAGGAGCGAACAATGTGTGGAATCATCGGTTATATTGGCAATGACGAAAAAAAATCCATTTTATTAAACGGCTTAAAAGAATTAGAATATCGTGGCTATGATTCCTCTGGAATCTCTGTGTTAAGTGAGGGTGAGTTAAGCACATTTAAGTCGGTAGGCAAGTTGATAAATTTAGAACGCAAATGTGAGGGATTCCATTCTAGCGGATTTGGTTTGGGAATCGGGCATACGCGTTGGGCAACACACGGCAAGCCAACAGAAGTGAATGCGCACCCGCATTTTGGTAAGTTTAGTAATGTCGTGCATAATGGAATCATTGAAAATTATCATAGTATTAAGGAATCTCTACAACAGCAAGGCAGAAGCTTCATCTCGCAGACGGACACCGAAGTGATTGTGCATCTATTTGAATCGCATTTGGAGAATCTCAAAAATCCATTTGAAGCTTTTAAGCACACAATTTCCGAGCTAAAAGGTGCTTATGCGATTCTATTAATTACACAAAAATCACCCGATACGATTTATTATGCCAAAAATGGCTCTCCTTTGATTATTGGCAGAGGAAAGGATAGCAAAGATGCAGAGGCGATTTATTTTGCCTCCTCTGACGCGCCTCTCATTGGGCTTGCAAGTGAAGTGTGTTACTTAGAAGATGGCACGCTAGGGGCGATAAAAGCGGGAGGATTCCACACTTTGCCAAATCCAAAGCTTTTGAGTGGAGATAAGCTTTCTGCGCAAAAAGACGGCTTTACTTTCTTTATGGAAAAAGAGATTTACGAACAACATAAGGTTTTGTTGGAAACAATGATGGGGCGTGTGAGTGAGGATAATTTTAGCTTAGAGGAACTAAGTGAATTGGATTTAAGCAGTGTGGATTCTATCACGCTTTGTGCTTGTGGCACGAGCTATCACGCGGCTATTGCGGGAAGTTATTTGATTGAACGCATTGCGAGACTTAAGGTGAAAGTAGAAATTGCGAGTGAGTTTCGCTATCGGAATCCTATTTTGCAAGCGAATGAGCTGTTTGTCGTGATTTCTCAAAGTGGAGAGACTGCGGACACTTTGGAAGCTTTAAAATTGGCAAAAAGAAATGGACTAAAAACGCTTGGAATTTGCAATGTGGATAATAGCTCTATTGTGCGCGAAAGTGATTTTAGCCTACTGACACGTGCAGGGATTGAAAAAGGTGTGGCAAGCACAAAGGCTTTTGCAACACAGGTAATGGTGCTGTGGATTTTAGCAAATTTTATAGCACAAAAATGTGGAATCCTAAGCAAGGCAGCAATGAAACAAGAAATCAAGACAATGCTAGAGGCAGTGCGCGCAACAGAAGTGGATAAAAAAGCGCACGAACACATCAAACGACTTTCGCGTAGATATTTACACGGACACGGATTCTTTTTCATTGGGCGGGATATTTTCTATCCCCTTGCATTAGAGGGCGCATTGAAACTAAAAGAGATTAGTTATCTGCACGCAGAGGGCTATCCAAGCGGTGAAATGAAACACGGACCGATTGCTTTAGCGGATTTGGGACTATTTTGTGTCGCGCTAATGCCACAGAATCTTTTGTATGACAAAATCAAAAGTAATGTGGAAGAGTTAAGTGCGCGTGATGCGATGATTTGCGCTCTAAGTGCGGAATATTATGAGGGTTGTGATGATTGGATTGCGATTCCGAAATATTCGCATTATATGGTGGAGTTTTTTGCGATGATGGTGGTTTTGCAGATTTTTGCGCTAGAAGTTGCAGTGAGATTGGGAAATGATGTGGATATGCCAAGAAATTTGGCAAAAAGTGTAACGGTGGAGTAA
>NZ_CATKCB010000236.1:0-2794 GCF_949747025.1 Helicobacter sp. UBA3407
CTCTGCTTCTTTTACTTGCGGTAGATTCCAATAGACCCTCTCATAACATCGCAACAAAAGCCAAAATCTTTGGATTAGTTTCATCTTAAATGTCCATTTGGGCTTAGAAACTATAATAAAATCAAATTTCCGACTTATACCATAACCTAATCCGCTCATATGATACTTGCTACTTAAAATATCATATTCCCTTCTTGCGCGTGGATCATTGTGATGATGAAAATGTAAAATTAAAATTTTTTTCATTAATTAGTCTCCCAAAAATAAGAAAATGGGAAATAAACATCAAAATACTTTTGTTTTAAAAGATACAATTGATGATTGTTAGCATATTCTGTATAATCCCTTTTGGGTGATTCCATAATGGTTTGCCATTGTGCAGGAGTTAGTTGTAATTTATCAAGAATATTGTTTAAATCTTGTTGCAAAGATTCTTCTGTTGGTGCAACCAAAAGTTGTTTTAAAGCCTCTTCTCTACTCATTCCTCCAGATAGAATCATACTTGAATAATAAGGTTTTCTAACATCATAACCAAATTTTTTCATCAAATAATAGGATTGAAAAAATTTCGTCCAAAGGGATTCCTCGTGCTTCTCTCCATAGTTTTGCCAATTATAACTTGCGTTCAATATAGAAATAGCTCCTTTTTTATTGTAATTGATATAGTTTAATGGGGAAATGATACGAAATTTTTTAATAAAAGGATAATAGAACCAATATTTTAAAAACCCTACAATAGGATAAGTCTTTAAAGGTATCTCGCCAAACTTTTTGTGAATATCTTTGAGTTGCATAGAATCAATGCTGGAATGCACCCAAGAGGTTGGAAATATAGACTCTGTAGCCAAATTGAACCCGCTTAAAACATGGCGAATATTATTTTCAACTGCATAACCATAAAGACTAGCGAAAAACGCATGGTCTTGTGGTGTATCACAATTTGCCACACCGCTTTTGAGAAATGCCACTTGTAAATCCCGCATTTCATTCCAATCAATTGTGATTGTATGCAATGGAATCTGAAGTTTATTTACAAGTTTTTTAATATTCTCATTTGCTATTTGTGTATTCCACCCCGCATCAATATGCACCGCCAAAATACGCAACTCATAATTTGTTTTCATATAATGCAACACATAAGAACTATCCACACCACCGCTTAAACCAATGATGACATCATAAGCCTTATTTTTGCATTCCTCTTTGATTTGTTGTATTTTAGAATCTAACTTTTCTTTTGTGCAATTTTGCCATTGCGGTATCACAAAATCGTCATACCTATGACAATGATTACATATTCCCTTTTCATCAAAATATATTAAAGAATCGCTTGTATCCATTACACAACGACTACAAACTTGATATTTCATACAAACTCTCCTTAAGTAGCAAAATTTAATATATTTTTCTCTAGCTGTGGATTATGTTTTAATAGCAAAGCATATTTGCCTTTCTCTGCTATATATTCTTTTAAAAATTCACGCACTACTTGGTGGCTTCTACCATAGTGCCAAAGCCTCTCATTCTCCAATGGGTTGCACCACCATTCTTGAGGAATGTTATTGCAAATTAATCGTTGAAATTGTTGAGCAACAGCAACTTGATTCCATTGCTCTGTAACAAATTGATATGCTTTTTCTCCCATCGTTATTCTGTATTGCTTATCTTTAAGCAGACGCACAATTAAATCCTCCAACTCTTCAGGCAATCCACACACTACAGGAGGTATTTTTTCTTTATCCTCAAAATCATCATAAAAATAAGGCATATCATAACCCGTTACAATAATAGGCTTTTTTAAAAAAGCTACTTCCCTTGAAAATCCTGCCATATATCCACCACCAGAATAAAGCTGGTCAATTGCAAAATCACAAGTTGCTATATGATACAAAACTTCTTGATTACTTATATCTGAAAGCAAAACAAACTCTATATCATATTTTTTTTTGAGTGATTCAATTACTTCCAAGATAACGGGCGTTCCTTTTGCTACCTGATTTGTAGGAGCGTGTATAATTTTAATTGTTTGCTTTTTATAATAGGAAGTGGGAATGTTTTTTATTTGAATATAACTATAATCCGTAGGCAATCCAAAATAACGATAATCAATATAAGGCAAAGTTTGAAAATGTGATACTGCTTTGTAGCTAACAATATAGGAAGCATATTTTTCAATAATTTCAACTCTTTTCTTTGTCTCTAAGGTTAATTGATAAATATCCTCTATATTTCTTCCAACAAAAGAACCATTTAAGTAAGGGGGTCTAAAATCTGAACCCATAACTTGAAAGATAATTTTTTTGTTAAAAAATTTTAAAATAGGCAATTCTTTATAGCCTAAAAACCTTGAATATGCCATCAAAATAAACACATCATAAGTTAGCAAACAACGTATAAACAAGATAAATCTTGCCAACCAAGAAAAAGGCGAGAAAAGATGCTTTAATAACAAAGTTTTTTTATATTTGCTATACATTTTAATTGCATACTTAGCCAATGAAATATTCCAATTTCGTGTGATTAGACTTTCATCAACACCAAATTTATAATCATTAAGCAAAATAATATCACTAGGAATACCCAATGAATCAAACCCTCTCTTAAGATTCTGCAAATCATTTGAAATTTCATTTAACCCCAGCAAGATTCGCATTAATTTCTACTCCTTACCTTGCAGATACTCTTGAATCCCCGCAATACTCTGCACCAAATGTAAGTCAGTGTCTGGAATCTTAATCTTGAATTTTTCCTCTAGTTTAAGATATAAATTTGCCATATCCAAACTATCTACGCC
>NZ_CATKCB010000237.1:0-2324 GCF_949747025.1 Helicobacter sp. UBA3407
ACTGGCTACCGCCCACGGCGGATGCAGCGACTGGGGTGAAGTCGTAACAAGGTAACCGTAGGTGAACCTGCGGTTGGATCACCTCCTTTCAAGAGAAAAGACTAAAGATTCGTTTCTTTTAGTTTAAGTTGTTCTTTTCCTGCTTAGTTTTCAGAGATTATTCTTTTTTAATATTTCTCCTTATTCTTATTTTTTATTAAATATTTCTAGTTTGCTTGAGATTTTGCTTTTTTATATTATTATGAATCGTTGAAATTGAAAACTATGTGATTTGCCCACTAATAAATTTATAATCCAAAATTTCGCCTTTAATCTTTTTTGCGATTCCATTGTTTGATTTTCTTAAATTTAAAATTATAGATTGCCACGAAGTTGCATTGGCTGACAATTTCTCGCAATGACAAGGGGAAATACGACTTTTATGATACTTGTTCTCTATCTAATTCTTCACATATTCTTATAAACTCCTGATAATATTTCCAAGATTCTATAATATTCGGTCTTTCTCGCTTCAAATCTTGTAAATCAATCTCTAAAATTTCTTTGAAATCTCTTACAATCTTTAGATTGGATTTGAAATATTCTAAAATATCTTTTTCACTTAGTGTTTTTTGATTTTTTAATTCTACAATTTGTAAAATTGCTTCTAATGTGGTAATCAATTCTGCTTGGATTTGCGCAAAATGCTTAGAAATTTCTTGTGCTTCTTTGTGTGTTTGGATAAAGACTTTGCAGTTTTCCAAGTTTGGATTCCTTTGATAAGAGAGCGGCATAAGATTTTCTGTCATATCTATACCTTTTGTGTGTTTTGTGCGGTTGGCGAGTAAGAGTTTGATTTCAAAATCTTTTGTGAAAATCACAAGACTTAGAGGAAAAATAAAATACAAATGTGCATAAACTTGTCTTTCAAAGAGATGTTTATCTTCTTACTTTGGAGAGGGAAAACCAAGCTTTTGGCTTAAAAACTGCATTGTTGTTTGTATTTCTTTCATATCTATATAATATTTTTGTGTAATCTGTGGCACGCTAGAGAGGAGTTTATCAAAGATAAATAGAGAATGCAATACTTTTTTATTTTGATATCGGGTTACATAGGATTCTATGTTGTCAAGGCAAGGAGAGTTAGCAAGATGAAATTCTTTGGTTTTAGGATTGTAAGCACTATATTGCAAATATTCAAGAGTTTATTTTGTCCCCCCATTTATTGTTTTTTCTTTTGGGGTTGCAACAAAGTTAATGCAAGACTTTAAAACAGAGATTGGGTCGCGCACTAGAAGGAGAGCAGGCACTCTAGCGTTTAAAAGATGTGTGTATTGGTAAAAATCTTTAAAATTGTATTCACAAAGAGCAAGAGGGCAATGGGTGTGGAATCTAGATAGTGTTTCGTAATTTTTCTTATATCTCTCAAGACTACTTATTTCTTGGCAATCTCCATTGATAGAAACGCCACAATATTTTAAAAAATCCATCATAGCATTGTGTCCTATGGCGTGATAAGTGATAAAGTAGAATTGATAATGAGGCGGAAGAGGTTTGCTAAGTTTATAGAAAATAGGTGCTATCATATTTGTAAAATACTTAAAAAACCAATATCGCAAGGCAACAAAAAATTTTTCTTTAAGTGGAGTTAAAGTTTTTGGATTGTTTTTCATTTTTAAGTTCTTTTAACCATTTATTTTATTGAGAATTATATTGTTACAATTTATAACTTTGATTCTTTATCTCATATTTAATTTTTTGCTCCTCAAGCATATTGAAAATTTTATCAAATTTTGTTTGATTTTCTGCTTCAAAATACACTGCGATTCCTCAAAAACTCGCAAATCATTTATCATAATTGTATTTTTAATAAAAAACTTACAAAAAATAAAGGACACAAAATGAAAATTCTTAAAATTAACATAGGTTTAGTTTCTTTAGCAATGGGAAGATTACAATTTGCTAATGCCGCAGTCGATTGAGGGTATAAAGCACTTGCTGAAGCAGTAAATAAACTAGGCAAGGCTCTTTCAAAAATGGGTGTTATTTTGGAATAAGGTGTGCAAGATAAAAAAGCTAGACCGCAGTAGTTTTCTAAAAAGTGTCGCAATAGCAGGAACGGGAGTTTTATCTCCTGATATCCTTAATGCGGAATCCAAAATTCATACTCCGCGAATGTCTCCCACTATAGCAAATTCCTATCTATTTTTTTGGTAAATATCAACAAGGAATCACTACCCAGACACAAACGCATATTTATTTTTGTGTTGGATTTACATATAGAATCTCTTGCTGAAATCAGAGAGATTTTAAAGTATGGACTGCTTATGCGAGCAAGCTCACAA
>NZ_CATKCB010000238.1:0-2729 GCF_949747025.1 Helicobacter sp. UBA3407
TATTTAAATATTCATCTCCACTTAAAACAAAGATTCCTTTTTGTGCGCAAAGAAGCCCTAAATAAAGCCGAATCGCTGTGCCTGCATTGCCACAATACAGAATCGTATCTGGCTCCACAATCTTTGCAGGTGGAATCAAGCGGATTCCTCCCCGCTCTTTTTGAACTTTCAAGCCTAACTTTTTCGCAATTTCTAAAGTATCTAATGTGTCTTCGCCCTCCAAATAATTGCGCACAAAACTCGGCTTATCACTCAAAAGCGCAAACATAGCACAACGATGTGAAATAGATTTATCCCCTGCAATTTTATCGGTTTGCAGCGTAAATTCTCTTGCTGGATAAACTTCTAATTTCATCGCAACTCCACATTGAATTCTGTCTTAAGCATTTCTAAGATTTGATAAATCGCTTCGGTAATGTCTTTTTCCTCTAAGGTTTTCATCTCTGATTGCAATTCAAAACGAATCGTTAAACTCAATTTGTCTCCTAGCTTGTCATCTTGGTAAATATCCAAAGGATAAAATCCAACAAGATGAGGAATCTTAAGCTTATCAATCGCCATTCTTAGCTTAAAATATGGAATCTCTTTGTCCAATACCACACTTAAATCGCGTTGTGTTTTTTGGAATTTAGAATACATTTTGACTTGTGGCAAAGTATCTTTTAAGGATTCTAAAGAAATTTCGCACAAATAAGTAGAATCCAATCCTAAATCTAAGGCAACTTGAGGGTGCAAGGTCGCTAGAATTCCAATCTCCTTACCATTTTGCAGAATCCTTGCGCATTGTCCTGAATGGAATAAACCTATCTCACTCTTAAACGATTCCAAACTAAACTCTCCAATCACGCGTGCGATTCTATCACAAAACTCAAAATAATCGCCCTTAATGCCCTTTGCGTTTGGATAACGTTCTTCGCTTAAAAATCCGCTTTGTAAAAATGCCATTTTATCGCTCTGATTGCGCCATTTATCATATACCACGCCCACTTCGCTTAAACTGATTGCTCCAAACCCATTGTTACGATTCTGTTCTGCTGCACGCAAAAGCCCTAGCAATAGAGTGCTACGCAATGTATTTAAATCCTGCGTGATAGGGTTTATTAACTCTAATTGATTTTCCAACACAGAAAAACCATAAGCTTGCAATTTTTCTTTATTTTCAAACACAAAATGCACCACTTCGTTAAACCCTACACTCACCGCCTTTTTAGAAAGATTGCGTCGGAAACGATAAAACCTCAAAGCGTCGTTTGTCTGCTCTTGTTGAATGAAACTTAGAGGCTGGCTTGGGATATTATCAATCCCATAGAAACGAATAATCTCCTCTGCAATATCTTGGAATCCTACAACATCGTGACGAAAAACTGGTGGGGTTGCAACAATCAAATTCTCATTACTTGAAATTTCCACCTTAAACTCTAAGGCTCTTAAAATATTTACAACTTGTAATTTATCTAATTCCACGCCAATGACACGCGACAACAATGGAATCTCTACCGTAATAGGCGTTTTAGATTGGACTTCCAAAACCTCTTGTGTATCATTATAAAGCACAGCGTCTCCATTCAATAATAAATTGGAAAGCACCGACAAACCAAGATTCAAATCCGTATTACTTCCGCGTGAAGAAAAAGTAAAAATCCTCTCATCTACTTTTGGTTTGGATTCCATTGCTTTTTGCGCAATCACCTCTGGAGGAATATAACTTGCCTCTAAGATAATAAATTCTCGTCCCTCCTCATTTAGATTAACTTTACGCGAAAGGTTTTCTGTATATCCATTAATCCCAATGACAGAAAGTTTTCTATCCTCTTGATAAATGCTTTCAAAACCTTGTTCGTCTTGCTTGAGATTCAACACTACTTTGCCGTTTTTACTCGTCAGTTGGCGCAAATCTTGCGGATAAGCATTCAAAAGCACACCGCTAAAAAGCATACTAAAGCGCAAAGCATTGCCTAACCAATCCTCTGTTAATACGTCATTATAAGCCAAGAACAAAACTGCTCCCAAAGGAAGTAAAAAAGGTTTTGCCTCAATCACTTTAAAAAGTAAAGAGGTTCTATGTTTATCGCTTGCAATCACTTGCAACACGCGTCCGATTCCGGGAACATTCTCTGATATTTTTGGCATAGGACACAAGGCTTTGCACTCAAGTTTAAATGCTGCACTCAAGTCTCTAGCAATACCGAGCAAACTCATACAATCGCCACGATTAGGCGTGATAGAAATCTCATAAACTTCTTCATTGAAATAAGGATATTCTCTTAATTCCTTACCAATAATCAATTCTCCAATACTTGTGTCTAGCTCTACGATTCCGTCATTTACTTTTGGGAATCCAAGTTCTGTCGTAGAACATAACATACCGCAACTTTCTACCCCTCTAAGAATAGCTTTTTGAATCTTGACTTGTGGTAATTCTGCTCCCTCTAACGCGACTGCTACATAAATATCTGCTCTTGCATTGGGTGCGCCACAAACGATTTGACGCGTCTCATACGCCCCCTCTTCTCCTCCAATCGCAACTTGACAAACATTGAGTTTTGTCGCGTCTGGGTGTTTTTGACATTCAAGAATTTTACCAACAACAACCTTTTTTGGTGCAATATTTTTTTGAAACGATTCTACTTCTAACCCTATTTTGTTTAAGACTTTGCAAATCTCCTCGCCTGAAATTTCTTCTATTGGTAAAACTTGACTTAAAATACTGCGTGTAAAAATCATTTAAA
>NZ_CATKCB010000239.1:0-1035 GCF_949747025.1 Helicobacter sp. UBA3407
GGTGTTATTAGCTTCTCAAAGAATATTTTAAGAAAAACTTCCATTCCTTTAAGGTTAGAATGCTATAAGATTGTTAGTCGTTGTTATTCTTTGGGGGTTTTATCGGAAGTAGCAATGAGTGATGAAATACCCTTTGGAATTATTGCCTATGAATATCATTTAAGTTTTGCTCCATTGCGTGTCGCGAATATTGCTCCTTATAGCCCTCATTGCTCTAAAGATGTCGCTATTATTCACGCAGTGAGTGGTTCTAAATTTTGGTCCTCTGCTTTTAGTTCTTTACTCTTTGGAGAGTGGTATGTTAATCATAAAGAATGGGAGAGAATCTCACAACAAACGAAGGAATTTGAATATAAAAAAAGCAATCTCCCAATAGAAAATCTAGGAAATTTATATGGATTTTTATTATCTTTGCATTACTTGACACCTTTGATTTTGAGATTAGAAAAAAGGATTTTTGGTGATTCTGCCTATCTTTATATTTCTCCCAAATTAAATGGTGTTGTAGAAATTTATTCTCATTTGCTGATAAAAGAAATATTCTATTGTTTTGTGTATAAACATCATTATGGTGAGTGGGATATTTCTTGTGAATTGCAACTTGTAGTGCAAAGATGCAAAGAGGAAATAAAATTTGATGAATTTTTGCTTATTTTACAAAAAATTGCACAAAAAACAGGATTAAAACAGCGAATCATCAAAGATAAGAATAATCAGATACAACAATGTGTATTTATGAAAAATGTGAATCTTAAAAATGTAGAGGAGTGTATCCAAGAATTTTTATTTTTAAAATCGGTGAGTTTTATACCGATTTATCAACATTTATTTAAAGAGAATAGGGAATCTAGCAGATATGAAACATTTTTTACCGCTACTTCTCGTGTCCAATCCCATCTTAGCTACCAATTAGGACAAATCCTCCTTAAAGATTCCAAATCTTTCTTTGGAATCTCAAAACTCCCTTTTAAGATTCTATGGACAATACTAAAACACAAAAACAAACAAAAACAATATCAAGAAAAAATCACAAAC
>NZ_CATKCB010000240.1:0-2689 GCF_949747025.1 Helicobacter sp. UBA3407
AAGAGAGCCAAATTATCTTTATACAACACAAGAAGCAACTTTAGGAGATATTTCTACAAGCATTAGTGCTAATGGCACGCTTTCTCCAACACACGAAGTGTCCATTGGTTCGGTGATTTCTGGAATCGTGCTTGAAGTGCTTGTAGATGTGAATGATAAGGTGAGCAAGGGGCAAGTGCTTGCTAAAATTGATAGTGAAAGTATTGAGCAAGACCTCTACCGCTATGAGGCACAACTTCAGAGTGCAAAGGCGCAATTAAAAAGCGCAAAGGTAGGTTTAGAGGAAAAGGCTTGGCAGTATAAGCAACTTCAAACGCTTTTTAAAACGACGCAAGGCAAAACACCTTCTAAACTTGATTTGCAAACCGCAAAAACGAATTATAATGCTGCTTTAAGTGAGGTGGAGTTGCGTCAAGCAAATATTAAAGAGATTGAAACTGCGATTCGTTCTACACAGGTAGATTTGAAAAATGCACATATCACGACGCCAATAGATGGGGTGGTGCTTAGTCGTTCCATTGAAGTAGGGCAAAGCGTTGCGGCAAGCTTCCAAGCACCAGAATTTTTTATTGTTGCAGAAAGCTTAGAGGAAATGGAGTTAAATGTTAGTATTTCTGAAGCAGATATTGGCAAAGTTAAGGTGGGACAAAATGTAAAGTTTAGCGTGGATTCCTATCCTCAAAAGACTTTTGAAGCGGTGGTAGATAGGGTGAATTTTGGTGCGAGCGAAAGCACAGACAACATCGTGAGCTATGAGGCGCGTATTTATGTCAGCAATCAAGATTTGTTGCTAAAACCCGGAATGAGTGCGACTGCAGATATTGTTACAGATTCTGCTAAAAATACCCTTTTGATTCCCTCTAGTGCGCTTTATTTTACTCCGGTAACCTCTAAGAAAGATTCCGCAAAATCCTCTTCAAAATTAAGTTCTTTTGGTTTAGGTATGCGTCCTCCACGCACACGTGGAGGTGGAAGCAAGCAGCAAGCAAACTCTAGTGTTTGGATATTGGAAAATGGTATGCCTAAGGAAGTTTCTGTGGAAGTTGGCATTAGTGATGGAATCTCAACGCAGATTTTTAGCGATTCTATTCAAGCAGGAATGCAAGTGATTATTGCGCAAAAAGAAGAGAAATAATGTCTTTTATTCGTTTGCAAAATATCCATAAAACCTATGGAAAGCCACCCAATCTTTTTGAGGCATTGCGTGGGATTAGTTTAGAGATTGTGGAGGGTGATTTTGTCGCGCTAATGGGTCCAAGCGGGAGTGGCAAAAGCACTTTGGCGAATATTCTCGGTTGTTTGGATAGCCCAAGTAGCGGAATTTATGAGTTTTGTGGAGTAAATGTTTGTGATTTAAATCTGAAACAAAAAGCCCTTTTGAGACGACACTATATCGGCTTTATTTTTCAAGGATTCAACCTTTTGCCGCGCACGACTGCACTAGAAAATGTTGAACTTCCTTTGCTTTATCGCCAAGTGCCCAAAAAAGAGCGTATTAGACAATCTATGCAAGCACTTGAAATGGTAGGTTTAGAAAAATGGTATAATCATCAAAGCAATGCTTTAAGCGGGGGACAACAACAGCGCGTGGCGATTGCTAGAGCAATTGCTTCCAACCCACTCTTTTTGCTTGCCGATGAACCCACAGGGAATTTAGATACTAAGCGAAGCATAGAGATTATGGAAATCTTAGCGCGGTTAAATGCAGATTCTAAGATTACGATTCTTATGGTTACGCACGAGCCTGAAATGGCGCGGTATGCTACGCGCGAAATTATGTTTTTAGATGGCTTGGTGCAAAGCGATTCCGCAAATACCCAACCCCAAAGCATACGAGATGCTGCACCTCCTATTGAGCAAAGCGAAATATCTCAAAACATAGAATCTAGTAGTGTGCAAGCACAATACAATCAGGAATAAATATGATTTTAAATGCCTTTTTTCTTGCTTTTCGTCAGATTAGACGCAATTTTTTGCGCGCACTTTTAACAATGCTTGGGATTATTATCGGTGTGGGAGCAGTCGTGATTATGATTACACTTGGAAATGGCACAACGCAAGTGATTACCGAGCGTATGAGTAGTTTGGGTAGCAATATTTTGCTTGTCTTTCCTGCACGAAGTCAAAACATAGGCGGTGGAGGAAGAAAGCTTTTTAGCCTAGAGAATATCAAAGAATTAAATATTCAAGTTGGACATATTACACGCGCGATTGCACCGATTGTGGCAACTTCTGCTCTTGTGCAATTCCGACAAGAAAACACGCAAACCCAAATTCAAGGCGTCAATACAGATTATTTTGTCGCTACAAATTGGGATATCTCTTATGGGACAACTTTTGGTGCGCAAGATTATCGTGCAGGAAGCAATACTTGCATTATTGGTGCAAGTGTGAAAAAAAACCTATTTGATAAATCCTCTACAAATCCACTAGGAAGTAGAATCCGATTGGGCAATATTGTGTGTGAATGTATCGGAATCTTGGAGGAAAAGGGGCAAGGAGCAATGGGAAATGACCAAGATGATGTGATTTTGCTGCCTTTGAAAACTTATCAACGCAGCATCTCTAAGTCTAGCACATTGTATAATATCTCAAGATTGATGATTTCGCTTAAAGACAATGTAGATTCCACACAAGCCACGATACAAATCTCAAATGCTTTGCGTGAGATTCGTAATGTGCGTGAGGG
>NZ_CATKCB010000241.1:0-1378 GCF_949747025.1 Helicobacter sp. UBA3407
CTTGCGGCAAACGCAAATGCACAGAGCCTAGAAGAAGCAATAAAGGGAATAGATGTCAGCGGATTTTTGCGTTATGAATACGAAGACAATCGTTTTAAGAATCCTCAATTTAACAAAGATGGCGAAAAAAGCGGCGATGTAGAGCATACTTGGCACGCAGAAGCAGAGTTTAAAATCCCTGCTTCAGAGAATATCGCACTTAATCTCGGAATTTATTATGAAAATTCTCAAAACACAAATCACGGCAAAGGCGTGGATTTAAACGAAGATGGCACAATAGAAAATTCGGAATCCTTTTTGGGTTATGGGCTAGGTTCTGGCAAAGATAATAGCTTTGGCGTAAGCACTTTTAATGCAGTGATTACGCCTGATTCCACAAGCACAAATATCACACTTGGCAAAATGCGCTTAGATACACCTCTAAATGATGTGGGAGAGGACAGAGGAACGGGGATTTTGTTTGTTAATAGTGATTTGCCTAGCGTTAGTTTAGTCGCAGGAGCATTTGACTCTTGGGCATTAGATGATACAAAAGATGATTTACCGCAAGAAACAAGCATTACTAAACCGCTCTATCTGCTTGCGGGAATTGGGAATTGGGAGTTTGACTTTGGCAACGTAGAATCACAACTTTGGTATTTCCATATTGATGATATTGTGGATTCCGCATTCTTTTATCAGCTTGGATTCTATCAAGATTTCTTTCATTTAAGCGGACAATACGCCTACACACAAACACAAAGCTCTGGGGTGGCAACTCTCGTGCAAGCTTTGGGTGGAGCTTATAATAGAATGCAAACAAAAAGCGACTTTATCAGCCTTGAAGCCGGTGTAGATTTAGCAAAATTAGAGATTCCATTAGGTTTAAATCTTGGCTACATTACAAACACAAAAGATAATTTCGCAGTCTCTTTGGACGATGAGGGTGCATTGCAAATGGCGGGCGCGGTTTGGTTTGATAATTACGATGCCACAGGAGTGAATTTTTCTGCGATTGGGGGCGCAATCAACAAAAATACAGAAAAAGACTTAGATGTCTTTTATGCGTCTTTGTCTTATGATTTACTTGAGAATCTAAATATTGGAATAGATTATGTCAATGGCAAAAATAAAGTCAAAGATATTCCAAATCGCACTACAACAGACATTGACTTTTATGAAATTACACCAAATCTTACTTGGGGATACAATGAAAACTTAGAAATCTATACCTATTATGCGTTTTTAAAAACAGAGCGTAGCGGAAGTTATATTTCTCCACAAACAGATTCAGAAGATAGAAATCAATTCAAAGTAGAAATTGTTTATGCGTTTTAATGGTTAAATTTTAAGATTCTATGAACTATTCATAGAATCTTGTTTTGGAGGTTAAATGGAA
>NZ_CATKCB010000242.1:0-1820 GCF_949747025.1 Helicobacter sp. UBA3407
AAATAAGGAGGAGAAATGGGTTAATTTTAAGTTTTTAAGAAATGTGTTTTGCAAAATTAAATGCAAAAACTAAAACAATTTTGTTTGATAGGATAGGTTACGGATTTGCCATAGGCGATGAAGCTGTAATGATATAAATATAAGGAGAAACAATGACACCTTTTGATGGAAACGAGAAAGTTATTTATGAAAAAGATAGCTTTAAAATGGTAGTTGGCAAGGCATCAACAAACAAAGAGGAGGAATTTTGTATAGGCTTGAATAGCAATGGTTTTCCAGCATATGGTAACGCTTATGTGGTTTTTCCTCCACAACTTAGCTTAGTTTTATTGCGAAATCTCTTAGGAGAAGAGGGCGCAAAAAATGAGCAGATTATGGAAGCAATTAAACAAATCGTAGAACATAAAACAACCTAGAAGCTTTTTCTTGGATTCTAAGAATCCTTTGTTTTATCCTGCTAAACTCTATCTCCAAAGGCGTTTGCTGGAAGTGTAAGAGGCACAAATTGTATGCAAATTATAAAAAGCACTCTTGACATTAAATTTTTTTATTGTAATATTTCAATTCCATAAGCAAGAATTTGTTTGTTGCTTATGGAATTGATGTCTTAAGTTGAGGAGTTTGCACGATGAAATTGTAAAGTAAAAACACAAAAGAATAAAGCAGGGCAGTTACGACTGATATACCCTAAGAAGATACTTTTAATGCTAGTTAGTTAGAGCATTAAAAAAGCAATTTCAATTTAACATAGATTGAGATTTATACTACATATAATACTACAGATACCACATAATACCCATCAGTTGGAAAATGGGTTAGATACAATTTAGATAAATACAACAGAAATTAGAGCATGGTTTGAAAAACCAAACAATTAAATTAATTTTTTTATAAAGGAAAAGGAGGCTTAATGTCTTTTGGAAAAATAAAAAAATATTTAAAGAAACGAAAGAGACAATTAAAGAAAATCATTAGGATTATATTTTTTCTCTTTCGTTTTTATTTGGTGTGTTTATGATTGTGGATTTGGCTTTAAAAAAATTGAAAGTATGGGATTAATATAAGGAGGTAATGGATTTTAAAATTGATAAGGATTGCTAAACTATCTTAAGGTTTATGTAATCCTTTTTTGTTAATAGCCTTCATAGACATTTTCCCTTGTGTCAATTTCAATGATTTTAATAATTGGCTCGGAGGTTCTCACTTCTCTGATAATTCTATAATTACTCACTTTCTATCGCCACAAATTCTCATAGCCCTGCAGTTTTTTACAATTTGGTAAAGCGGTGGGGTGTTCGGCAGTTTCTAAATATTGCCCCCCAAAAAACTTCTAATCTTTTTAACGCCTTTAGGGTCTCCGCTCCCTTGCTTTAAGAGATATTTATTGACTTTGTGCGGAATGATGATTCGCATAATAGTCTTTCATTTCCTTTTCTAGTTCCCTATCGGCTTCAGCTGCTAACTCTAGGTTGTCTTTTGCCTACCCATCTATTTTCTTAATTGCAGGGCAGGTTTCAAGAGTATAATACTTGGGTTCTTTTAGGTTTTCTTTGATTTTTGTTTTTAAAAACTTAATTAATTCGCGCGTATTAGACGTTTCAAGCCTGATTTTTTCCTCTTTCTTTTCCGCATTTGAAAGCAAGTTCAAAAGCTGCTTTCTCGTCATATTAGAATATTTGTTATAATCAATTTTTGTAGTCATTTTCTATCCTTACAAATCCAAAAACTCCTTTAAAAACCCTTGGTGTAACACCGGAGTAAATTCTAAAACCTGATGGGTTGCAACAGAATTTAACGCATAAGGGTCGTTTTTGAAAAAC
>NZ_CATKCB010000243.1:0-3324 GCF_949747025.1 Helicobacter sp. UBA3407
AGAAGAAACGAATTGGAAATTTGAAGACTATTATAGTATCTATGGAATCACACCTTATTCCTTTGATATTCGGCAAGGATTAGGGGAAATCTTGCACTTCGCAGATTTTATGCCACTTTTTATCAAAGAGCATTATAAGATTCCATAAGAAAAAATAAGCAGAATCAAACAAAATCAGAATTTTAGCTTAAAAAAACCCATATTATCGCTTACGATTGTTTTAAATTGAAAGATTAAAAAGAATCACAAATAATAAGAAGTGGCGGAGCGGACGGGGCTCGAACCCGCGACCCCCTGCGTGACAGGCAGGTATTCTAACCAGCTGAACTACCGCTCCACATTAAGCAGTGGTGGTCGCTATAAGACTCGAACTTATGACATCCACCTTGTAAGGGTGGCGCTCTACCAACTGAGCTAAGCGACCATTAGGGAAACAAAAATCAAATAAAAGTGGTGACTCCTAGGGGATTCGAACCCCTGTAGCCACCGTGAAAGGGTGGTATCCTAACCGTTAGATGAAGGAGCCACTTTTATTTACCACATTGTATAAAGAGTGGTGACCCGCGTTGGATTCGAACCAACGGCCCATTCCTTAAAAGGGAATTGCTCTACCAACTGAGCTAGCGGGTCAAACATTGAAAATTAAGGAATTGGAATGATACAGATATTTTGTATAAAAGTCAATAGTTTGATAAAAAAACCTTTAAAAACAATAAATAAGCATAAATAGTAGCTTGCGCTTGAATATAATTTCTATCCCCTTTAAAATGCAATCGCTCAATGATTTCCGCACCTTTTCTGTCCTTTGCACCGATAAATATTGTTCCGATAGGTTTGCTCGCGCTTCCTCCGCTTGGTCCTGCAATTCCGCTTGTTGCAAGCGCAAAATCAGCCCCAGAGAGTTTCAATGCACCCTCTAACATCTCACGCACCACCGCTTCACTCACTGCACCAAAGGATTCTAAGTTTTCGCTTGAAACCTCCAGCCAAGATTCTTTGATTGCATTAGCATAACCAATCACACCCCCATCAAATACATTGCTTGCACCACTTTCTTTTGTCAAATGGTAAGCAATTAACCCTCCTGTGCAACTTTCTGCTGCAGTAATTTTAAGATGATGTTGAGAAAGTAGAGCAATTACGCTTTGTGCAAGGTTACGACTAGGAAAAATTTTGTCCCCAAAAGAGAATTGAACGACTTTCACAAACTCCTTTAAAGATTCGTCCCTCTTGCTTGTCGCGCTTAGAATCTCTAAGCTAGAATCTGTGTTCAAAATCTCTAAATTGACTTCAAAATCCTTTGCGATTCCCTCAAGAAGAATTTTCGCACTGATTGCGTCCAAGCCTAAAAGATACAAAAATATCGTGCGATAAACTTCCCCACACTCGCCAAACTGCGATTCTAAAAAACATTGCAAATCCTCTTGCGATTCTGTCTGATTTTCAAATGAATTTTGCAAATCCAATAGCCAAATTCTACGCATTTGATTTTCTACTTCACACTCTATTTTTAGCATTTTTTTTCTAGTGATTGGAGGAATTTTTATATTGGATTCCTTGTGTGTTGTTTGGATAAACTCTAATAATTTGCTAAAGCATTGACTATCGGCGACAATCAGGAGATTGTCTGCAATCTGCAAGCTGAAGCCCAAAGAACCAAAAAGAGCATTTTCGGGGTTTATTTTCAAATCCAAAGAATCGCAAAAAATGATTTGATGAATGTCGCCAATCATCTCTCTTGCAAATCTTTGTGCAAACTGATTTAAGGGGAGAAAATCACGATAATTTTTGCCAATACAAAATAAAATATTCAAAATCTTACCTTATCTCTTGTAATTTTAATACCTTAATGGTAAAATATTTTAACTATTTTAAAGCTTATTTTGGAGGTAAATATGGGAAAAGTTTTAGTTGTGCGCCCAGAAGATGAAAAACCGGGTGAAGTCTATAATGGCAAAGGCAAATTGAATAAAAAATTTTATGAAAAAGAAATCACAAAACTACAAATTGAACTCATCAAACTGCAAAATTGGGTAAAAAAATACAACAAAAAAATCATTATTATTTTGGAAGGTCGTGATGCAGCAGGCAAAGGAGGCACAATTAAAGCATTAAGAGAGCATTTAAACCCACGCGGTTGTCGTGTCGTAGCACTACAAAAACCTAGTGATGTAGAAATGACACAATGGTATTTTCAACGTTATATTGATGAATTGCCAAATGGTGGGGAAATCGTGTTTTTTGACCGCAGTTGGTATAATCGTGCGGGGGTTGAAAAGGTGATGAATTTCTGCACAAATGACCAATATAGAGAATTTATCATTCAAGTTTCACACTTAGAACAAATGCTGATTGAGAGTGGATATATACTTTTCAAATTTTTCTTAGATGTTGGACGCGAAGAGCAAAAAAAGCGCATTGAAAGCCGCAAAGATGAGCCGCTTAAACGTTGGAAACTAAGTCCAATTGATGAGCTATCTTTGAATCTTTGGGACGAATATACCGAAACATTTGAAAAAATGTTTTCACGCACGCATACTCCTTTTGCTCCTTGGCTCATTGTGGATTCTAACGACAAAAAACGTGCGCGTATCAATCTTGCGAGAATCTTACTCTCTAAGCTAGACTATGAAGATAAAGATGTAGAGAATGTATGTTTGTTAGCCGACCCGGGCATTGTAACAACTTATTCTAGCGTTAGAGCATTCTCTCAAGACAATGAAGCCCTAAAGAAAAAGAAAGACAAAGAAAAAGATAAAAAGAAAGACAAAAAATAGCAGTTTTGCGCTATTACGAGCAACTACTCAATGTAGCTTCGTAAGCAAGTAAAGTTTTTTGCTAAAACAAACTGCCTTATTGCGCCTCACTACCCCGCACAATAGGGCAGTTTTATATCGCGAATCTTTACTAAGTGCTTATTGATATCTTTTAATTGCGGATTCTTTGCCTAGTGAAATTCAAAAATACCTTACAATTTACTTAAATTAATGTGATTTTGGATTGAAAATTTTTGCTAAACTAGATTCGCTTCGCACAAGCTAAAATATCTCTTTGAGATTCTGTATTTTAAGGGATATTTCGGGCTGCGCCCTCAATATAACAAAGTCGGAGGTATTGTGTAGCAACTCACCTAACTTAGCAAATAGGACAATGTAGCTTGTCATTCTGAGCCTTTGGGTGAAGAACCCCTTTTGTGATTCCGCTTTTTATACTCTTTTAGATTCCTCGCTGCACCTAAAATGGCAGAGGCGTGAGATTCCTAACAATACTTAGAATAACCGCCCTTGTGCCAAATGGCAAAAGCCTCAAAATCTAAAAACTTAA
>NZ_CATKCB010000244.1:0-2634 GCF_949747025.1 Helicobacter sp. UBA3407
AAACGCATATTTATTTTTGTGTTGGATTTACATATAGAATCTCTTGCTGAAATCAGAGAGATTTTAAAGTATGGACTGCTTATGCGAGCAAGCTCACAATGGGTGAGAATGTCGCGCTATATAGCAAGAATGTGCTTGTCCCAACCAACGACACGGAAAGACAGATTCACTGAATCCTTACGATTTGACAATCACCTTTGGCGCAGGAGCAAGTTCTTTTGATAAATTGGGTTTAAAAGTTGCGCGACCTAAAGCATTACAAGGATTTGCCACATTTCCCTAGAGATCAATTATGCCCAGACTTTAGCGGTGGTGATGTTTGCATTCAATCTTGTGCAAATGACCCATAGATTGCCTTTCACGCTGTGCAGAATCTCGTGCGAGTTGCTTGCTTAAGGTTACGATGAAGTGGTATCAAATGGGATTTAATTCTTGTGAAAACTGCGAGACACCACGCAATTTATTTGCGTTTAAAGATGGCACAATTAATCCTAGCGAAAATAAATTAGATAAAGTCGCTTGGGTAAAGGATAGAACTTGGGCTTGATAATGGCACTTATTTGATTATTCGTCGTGTGAAAATGCACCTTGAGGCTTGAGACAGACTCAAAGAGCCAAACTTGGAACATTTAGAATCCCTTTCTATCGCACCGCTTGCATTTGAAAAGGAGCAGAATCCGATAGATTATGAAGCAAAACGCAAGCAGTTAGAAAAGTGTGTAATGCCTATATTTAAGCAATTTAAGAAAGCGACAGAGAAAAATATTGAAGAATTCCCTCACTTTATAGGAGATTCTATGACACTTGGCAACGCAATGAGCGCATAGTGGGCGATACAAGCGCGGGATATTATGGGCAGATTGAAACGGCTTTGGCGCTTTATTGTGTCGCAATGGTCAGTGAAGCGGTGGATTTTGATTCTATGAATTTTCATATTCAAAAGTTGGGTGCTGCTTTGAATGATTTTATTACGGGAAATGTTTTAGAGTCGCAAAGTCGAGGGTGTGCCACAAAATTTATCACATGGTTTGACACTTTTACGCCGTGCGCTTGAGGATTTTTCACAAAATGAAGCTGTGGCAAAAGATGCGATTTTTACTTTTATTGCGCAGTAGCCTATTTTTGAGGGTGAAGTGCGTGAGCATAAGAGATGGTGGGTTGTATAATTGTATAGAATCTGAACTTCCAGAAATTTCTACACAGCAATAGATGCAGCGATTGTTTTGTTGTGAGAGGGTGTGGAAGCACTTTTGATTGTTATGGTGTTGCTTGCAGCATTGCAAGCGGCAAATCAGACGCGAGGACAGCATTGGGTAATCGGTGGAGCCAGTCTTGGGGTAGTATTTAGTATTGTCGTAGCTTTGGCATTAGTGCAGCTTTTTCCTTTGGCGGCAGCAGGAACAAATCGTGAAATTTTGGAGGGTGCAGCAGGAATCGCAGCAGTTATTGTGATGATTTTTGTTGGTGCTTGGTTGCATAGCAAAGCAAGTCTTACGGGTTGGCAGGCTTATATTAAATCAAAAATGGGACAAGCACTTGCTCAAGGTAGCTTGATTGGATTAGGAGGGCTTGCGTTTTTGAGTGGAGGGAGCGGCAATATTGGAGTGATACTGATTGCTATCTAATGAAAATCTTTGCACAAAAGTTGCCCATTCATTTGATGTTTAGGGTGATGAATTGGCTAATCTATGCGCTTGGATTCTGTTAGCGTGTATGTGTTGTGTGCTACCATCAGATATTTACCCATTCCTAGCGTGCTTGTTTTGGGATTTTATAATAACCTTCAGGGAATCGCTGTGCAAGTTATTTATATCGCATTAATTGTCCTTTTGTTAAAATACTAGAAAATAATCAAAGGAATCATCAGATTTAATGTCTATTTTCTTTAAAGGATTCTTTCTTTCCTTGTCCCTCCTTGTCGCCATTGGAGCGCAAAATGCCTTTATTATTAAGCAAGGCATAAGTAAGAATCATATTTTTGTAGTTAGTGGAATTTGCTTTTTTTGTGATGTTGTCTTAATGGGATTTGGGATTTTTGGAATAGGAGAATTTTTAGCTAAAAACAGAATCTTAAATTTACTCATTGCATCGGTTGGGATTCTATTTGTTTTATATTATGGATTTCTTTCTTTAAAGTCTGCATTTTTTGCAGAATCTCACCCTAAATTTTTACAATCTAATTCCTTATCGCTTAAAAAAACCATTTTATTGACTTTGGCAGTTACCCTTTTAAATCCTCATGTCTATTTAGACACGGTTTTTGTAATAGGTGCTACTGCATTAATGTTTAACTTTGATGAAAAAATTATTTTTGCTTATGGAGCATTTACTGCATCATTTTTATGGTTTTTTGGTTTGGGGTATGGTGCTTTGAAATTAAGTCAGATTCTTATTCAAATAACTAAAATAATAGATATTCTTATAGCGATTATAATGTTCTTTATAGCTTTCTCGCTTTTACGCTATGTTTTAATTTCATCTTAAGTTTTTTTGTGTATAATCTCACTTCCATTTTTTGTTGAAAAATTTGAAATGTGTTCTTACACAACTCATTGTTAAAGCCTAAAATAAGTAATAACTACAATCACGCAAATAACCAAGATTGTTTTAATGGATTTACATTCATTAAGGCAG
>NZ_CATKCB010000245.1:0-2517 GCF_949747025.1 Helicobacter sp. UBA3407
AATGAAGCAGTTTTCCTAAAAACCGCACAAAGTGCTAATACTAGCAGTGTAGAAGTGCTACTGATTCAGAGCTTTAAAATGGAATTTAATAGGGAATCTTTGAATGATACTCTGCTCAATCTTGGGGCAAGCGCAGAGGATTCTGCAAAAATTCTTGATAGCAGAAAGTTAAAAGATATGCTAGACGAGAATTTCTTGGAATCACTAGATGAGGAGTCGCGTGAAAATTGGCTCAAAAGCGAAGTTTTGTTGAAAAATATGCTAGAGAGTGTCTAATAAGCTACAGCTCTTGTGGCTTGAATCCATATTTTGTAATCTACATATAAAATCCAAGCTTACTTTGTTATGGTATTCTCTTGCAAGGAATAGGGATTCTAACCTAGAATCCCACAGATTTTTTATTTCGCAACAATGCTAAAGATTCTGCCACCACGATTAATTAACATTCGTTTGGTTTGCCCTTTATAACGATTCATAGCCTCGTGGAAGCTTTTGATGTCTTGAATGATAAAGCTTTCAATTTGTATAATAATATCCCCATTGCTAAATCCTAATTCCTCTGCTCTGCTGTTTGCTTGAACATTTGTAATCAATATGCCTTGAACATTGTTTGGGATTCCATATTTGGATTTTGTTTCCGTGCTTAAGGCACTGATTTCAAGCCCAGCAATCCCACTATTTTCTTTTACATTGCTTACTTGTGCTTCGTTGGGTGCTTTGGCGAGTGAGAGACTAAGAGTTTGTTCCTTTTTGTCTCTAAGGATTGTGAGTGTTACCTTTTCTTTTGGATTGAAAGTTCCAATGATGTTTTTTAAATCCGCTGCACCCTTGATTTCCTTGTGATTGACTTTGGTAATCAAATCCCAAACCTTTAAGCCGCTTTTGTCTGCGGGTGAATCTTTTTCAATCGCAATGACAACTGCACCCTTTTGATTTTTATAAACCTCTTGTAAGTCTCCACTGACATCTTGAATGCTCACACCCAAATATCCGCGCTCAATCACTCCATCTTCAATTAAGGCTTTGGAGATTTTTTTTACCATTTCAGAGGGAATCGCAAATCCGATTCCGTGATTTCCACCTGTGCGAGAAAGAATTGCGGTATTGATTCCAATCAAGCCCCCGCGACTATCTACAAGTGCGCCACCGCTATTACCCGGATTAATAGAGGCGTCTGTTTGGATAAAATTTTCATAATCATTGATTCCGATTCCATTTTTGTTGAGTGCAGAAATAATACCCTGCGTAATACTTTCGCCCACACCAAAAGGATTTCCAATCGCAAAGACAACATCGCCTACTTGTAAATCATTGCTAGAAGCAAATTTTAAAAATGGTAGATTTTTTGCATTGATTTTGATAATAGCCAAATCACTTTTGGAATCTTTACCAATCACTTTGGCTTCGTATTCTTTGTTGCTTTCGGGCAAAGAAACAAGGATTTTATCTGCCCCGTCAATCACATGGTTGTTTGTTACAATATAGCCATCATTGGAGATGATTACTCCGCTCCCTAAGCTTCGTTCTACGCGGTCTTTTGGAATCATCGCACCAAAGGCATCTCCGAAAAATTGCTTGAAAAATGGGTCATTTAGCAAGGGGTGTCCTTGAATATTGGGTGCTTTGACTTTCTTTTGTGTGGAAATATTTACCACTGCATTTTTGGCTTCCTTAATGGAATCGTAATAAGAATAGATTTTTGTTTGTGAAATATCCGGAGTTACTCTCTCGTGGATATTTGGTAATTCTGCAACTTCAAAGGCAAAAACATTGCCTGCAAGTAATGTGCTTAAAAGTAAAGTTTTAGCATTCATTTTGTATCTCCTTTTTTATTTGGATTCTAGTCTTTAATCTTTTTATTTTAATGAGCAAAAGTTTTATTTTTTCAATACTCATTAAAAATTTATGTTGAAATTATGGCAAAAAAATGTAAATCAATAAATAATAAAGAAAATATCTAATGAAAAATTAAAGTTTGCGTCTCGTATAATCCCTAACTTCTTGGTCTAAGGCAATCATTTCTTCTTTGCTTTTAAAATGGATTTTATTAAAGGTTTGCATAGAATCTTGCACAATTTGTGTCATTGTGCCAAAAGAAATAGAATCTTGCAAAAAGGCTTCTACGGCGATTTCATTGGCGGCATTTAGCACTAAACCAAGCTTAGGATTCTCCAATAATACAGATTTGAGATTCCATAGGGGATAGCGCGCACTTTCAATCTTTTGGAGTTGATAATTTTTGTTTTGAAAGTCTAGTTGCGAAATAATAGAATCTGGAATTGCTTTGTTGGTGTGGAATGAATGTAAAAAAGATTCAGGTAACCCAAGTCCAAGCTGTATTGCATACGCAATAGGTAATTGCATATTTGCATTGGCAAAATGTGCCACAACGCTGCCGTCCCAAAACTCTACAAGAGCGTGAATGTGGGAGTTACGCTCTATAAAGGCATCAATGTTTTTGTTTCCAAAGAGCCAATAGGCTTCTAGAATTTCAAAAAGTTTATTAACCATCGTTGC
>NZ_CATKCB010000246.1:0-2511 GCF_949747025.1 Helicobacter sp. UBA3407
CCGTGGTGTCCAAATTTGAGTTTATGGGTGGGGTAACCATGTGCAAGAGAAAGCAACTGATGTCCCAAACAAATTGCAAAAAGCGGAATCTTGGCGGCAATTAATTTTTTGATTTCAGCGATTTCTGTATGAAGCACTTGTGGGTCCCCGGGTCCATTAGAAAGAAAGATTCCGTCAAATTCACCCTGTGCATAACGTGCAATTAGTGATTGTGCTTCAAAATCGTGTGGTATGACTTCTACGCCGAAGCCCGCACTGACGAGCTGATTTAAAATGCTTTGTTTGATTCCAAAATCAATTGCTAGGATTTTTTGATATGTCTTAGGTGTGGTGTAGTCCATACTTTGAAAGTCAAATTTACCTTTGTAGTGTTGGTAGGGTGTTTGTGTGCTGACTTCTTTGATGTAATTGATTTCCTCAATCTTTGGGCTGCTTTCTAGGAGTTTTTTTAATTCGTTTTTGTTGGAGATTTCAGTAGAGGCAATCATCATCATTGCGCCCTCTTCGCGCAAGGTTCTTGTGAGCAAACGCGTAGGAATTGCGCAAATCCCCATTGTGTTGAATTTCTTTAAAAACTCTCCCAAGCTTTCCTCTGCACGAAAATTTGAAAATTTGGAATTATAATGATGGCACAAAATTCCTTTGGCAAAGATTCCGCGACTCTCCATATCTTGTTTGTTTGTTCCTACGATTCCAATCTCTGGCATAGTAAAGCAGATGAATTGCCCTGCATAGCTCGGGTCGGTTGTGATTTCTTGATAGCCTGTTAGTGAGGTGTTAAATACCAACTCACCCACGCTTGTTTTCTCGGCACCGAAGCTTTTTGCCTTGAAAAACAAACCATTTGCTAAATAAAGCCAAACATCTTTTAGTTTATCATGTGGAGATGTCATGACAGAAATCCTTTCTTTTTGAGTTCCTCTTGGTAGAGTTTGTCAAAAATCAAATCGTATTCTTCGCTTCCAAAGACTATTTTTCGTTTATAGTTTGCAATACGTTCTTGCACGATTTCTTCTACTTCATTGTAGATTCTTGAATAGCTATTAATGGCTTTGAATATGACATTGACAATTCGCGTTTCAGAAGTGGCAGAGTCAATCAAATCTTCCTCAAAAAGCTCATCAAGGATTTTGTGCGCAAGATGATTGTAGCGGTCTTCAAAGTTCAAAATAAAATTTTCATTTTCTGCTAATTTTTGTTTGATTTTCCAAAAAAGTTGATGTTCATCAGCTCGCATAAATTCAATTTCATCTAAATTTTCTTCCAAAATTTCCCTTGCTTTTTCTTCTATGTTTGCTTCTTCTTGGATATTTGCTTCAATGAATTTTTGTGCGACTTTTGCAATCCCCTCTAATCCGTGTAAAACATTTACAAAACCGCAGGTGGATAAATCTAATGCTATTTTATTTCCAATATAAGGTGCATGTGCGAGTCTAAATTTCATATCGGACCTTCATAAATTTTTGCGCTATTTTAGCGTTTTATCTCTTAAAATATGCCTTTTTCGTGTTTTTAAATCATTTTAAGATTCTGCATTTCCTCTTTTAGCTTATTGGAATTTGCTTGAAAAGTCTCCCTGTCGGAATAAGTCGCGAAGTGTGCAATTTTGACTTGCGTATAAGACTTTATAAAGGTGTCCATTAGAGGATTTTGGTCTTTGCTTATAATTAGCCCAAGAAGTGGAATCTCACGTGCTTTTAATGCCGCAATACTAAGTAAAATATGATTGATTCCGCCAAGATAATACGCACCAACCAAAATGCAAGGCAGTCGGTGTGTGCTTAAAAAATCTATCATACATTTTTGGGAATCCAATGGGGTAAAAAGCCCGCCCGCACTCTCAATGAGTAAATTTTCTGATTTGGGCAATGGAATTCTTAGCCCATTGTAGGATATTTTTTCTTTTTGCATACCGATGTGAGGGCTAGCAGGAGTTTGCAAGGTAATGCCGCTAGGATAAATTTTGGTCGCAGGTGTTAAACTTTGGATTCTTTGATTGTCTGTTGGAGTGCCTGCTTGAACGAGTTTAAAATAATCTAAACTAAATGCGTAACACAATGCCGCACTAACAGAGGTTTTCCCCACATCTGTATGGCTTCCAGCAATAAAAATTTGCATATAAATCCCTTTTTTGAATTTTAAGATTCTATTATATGCTTGCTTTATGTTAAATTATAGATTTGCAAGTAATTTTATGTCATCAATTCTATTTCACTTTCATTTAAACATCAAATCAAACCAAAAAGAGTTATAACAATGAATCTAAACAGCGCAATTGAAAGAAAAAATCATTTAGTTGCATTGCGGAGAGATTTCTTACGCATTTGAGCCTAATTGTTATTTGGTGGAGTTTTTAAGAAATAAATAACAAGATAATCCAAATGTGATTCTTTATCAAAATGCAGTTTCAGACTCACTTTCTACAATGCAAAATCTGCGCTAGTAAAAGTTTAAAGGGTAAGATTGATATTGTGGATTTTAGGTAGAGGGCATTTCTAATCACAATATATA
>NZ_CATKCB010000247.1:0-2475 GCF_949747025.1 Helicobacter sp. UBA3407
TCTCTAAAAAACTCTGCGACAAAGCGCATAAAAGAATACCATACGCCATATAAGATTCCAATTTCGCCCACAAACCGCGCTCTTTTGCGCCAAAAATACAGAATCGCAAACACCAAAATGCCCTCTAAAAACGCTTCATAAAGCTGACTTGGGTGTCTTAAAATGCCCTCTACATAGATTCCGATTCCGTTTGTCGTCTCACGCCCAACCAATTCTTGATTTAGAAAATTTCCAATGCGTCCAAACACATAACCAAGCGGAACACTAAGTCCCACTAAGTCCATAAAAAGCCAAAAATCAACCTTTTTGACTTTTGCAAACAACACAGAAGCAATCAAAAATCCAATTACCGCCCCGTGATAGCTCATTCCGCGAATCCCTACGAAGTTGCCCTCTCTATCAAATGGATTAAAAATCTCCCAAGGGTGCGTGAGATAATAACTCGTCCAAGGGTCATAAAACAAAATATATCCGAGTCTCGCACCCAAAATCACACCAATCTCAACCCAAATAAAATAACTATCCAAAAGTGCATTAGAAATGGGATAATTATCCATCTTGACAAAAACTTTTGCAACCAAAAGTGCGACAAGCAAAGCAAGCACATACATCAGCCCATACCAATGCACAGGGATTCCAAATATCTCAAAGGCAATTGGGTCAAAATGACTATAAATAGAGTTCCATGCTGTCATTAACAACCTCAAAAAACTGGTGTAATCCCAAGCGCACAAAAGTATCATATAAATAAGGACTTGCGATATAAAAGTGAAATTTAAAACCATTTTTGCGTGCTAGTTTTAAGCAATAGCCAAGAATGTAAAAATTCACTTCTTTTGCCTGTGGAATCTCAAAATGAAATTCCATGTTAGGCTCGTTTTTATGCTTTTCTAAGAGCATTTTTATATCGTGATAATCGCTAATTTCCTTGATTTTGCCGCGTAGAATATAAACATTGTCTTTTACTTTTTTGATTTTCAAAGCTTAACCTCTTCCAAATATAATGATAAATTCTAGCAAAAAGCGACTAAATTTATCTTTGTGCGCTTTAAGAGATTCCATAAAACTGCGAAAAAGAATACAATAAATCACATTTGTGTTAAAATTTATCCCAAACTTTATCCACACACCAAAGGCAAAGAAATGACACTAGACAACACAGAATCCGCAAAACTTAAGGAACTAGACCTTTCGTGTATTTGGCATCCTTGCACGCAAATGCACGACCACGAGGCGAATATTCCGCTGATTCCAATAGCGCGTGCGCAAGGCGTATATCTCTACGACTTTGAGAATCGGGCTTATTTGGACTGCGTTTCTAGCTGGTGGGTAAATCTCTTTGGACATTGCAATCCTTATATTAGCGCAAAACTTAAAGAGCAGTTAGACAGCTTAGAACACATTATTTTTGCAGGTTTCACGCACAAGCCCATTATTGAATTATCCCACCGACTTTTGGAGCTTTTGGATTCTAAATTCGGCAAGTGTTTCTATGCCGATAATGGCTCAAGTGCGATTGAAGTTGCACTCAAAATGGCATTCCACGCTTGTGCGATTCAAAAGAAAAAGAAAAATAAATTTATATGCCTAGAAAACGCCTATCATGGAGAGACTATCGGGGCATTAAGCGTGGGAGATGTAGGGATTTATACACAAGTCTATCAACCGCTTTTGCTAGAAACATTAAAAGTCAAAGCACCTAGTGGAGAGAACTTTGCGGAATCCCTAGAATCCTTAAAAACACTATTACAGGCACACAAGGAGGAAATTGCTGCATTTGTGCTAGAGCCCTTGATACAATGCGCAGGAAATATGAATATGTATAGCGCAAAATTCGTGCAAGAAGCGGTAAAAATGTGTCAGGAAGCGGGAGTGTATGTGATTTTTGATGAAATTGCGGTGGGATTTGGGCGCACAGGAAGTTTTTTTGCCTATCAACAATGCGGGGTTGTGCCAGATTTCTTGTGCCTTAGCAAAGGAATCACAGGAGGATATTTACCGCTTTCTGTTGTGATTACGACGAATGAAATTTATAGTTTATTTTATGCGCCCTATGAAGAGCATAAAGCCTTTTTGCATTCGCATTCTTACACAGGAAATGCGCTTGCGTGTGCGTGTGCCAATGCGGTTTTAGATATTTTTGAGAGAGACAATGTGCTAGAAAACAATGCGATTCTCTCGCAATTTATTTGGAAGAAATTGCAGGTTTTGCAAGAGTTTGGCTTTGTGCAGAATCTTAGACATCAAGGAATGGTGTTTGCCTTTGATTTGGGTGGCTTTGAGGGACAACGCAAGGGCTTAGAGGTATTTAACGCTGGCTTAAAGCGTGGCTTGCTCCTGCGCCCCCTTGGTAACACAATCTATCTTATGCCTCCTTATGTTTTAACTAAAGAACAAGCAAGCTATATCGTAGAATCCCTTGTAGAGATTCTGAAAATCTTTGTGGATAAATTTGCAAACAAAACGAAAGTTTAA
>NZ_CATKCB010000248.1:0-2459 GCF_949747025.1 Helicobacter sp. UBA3407
AATTCTATCATACACAAGCACCGCCAACATTGTAGGTGGAATCTCAATATGATTTTGGGATTCTATATCAAAAGAGAGGGTATATTTTTGCTTGAAAAACTCCCGCATCAAGTCTTGTAATTTTGCCTTATCTTTGCACGTTAGATTTCTGTTTTCATTCTTTAAATTTTCCAAACTTAAATCTTGAAAATCCTCTAAAGTCTTGAATAAGTCTTTGACAACACTGCAAGTCATTTGCTCTATTTGCGCAGATTCTTTGGAATCCTTATGGAATTGCGCACAATAAATCTTCGCAGTAGATTGCGCTTGTTTGAGCAAACATTCTAGGCATTCGTAGGTTAAATTAATGAGAAAATCCTTGATTTTACGATTCTTTGGCTGAATCTTTTGTGGTTTGCTCTTCGCTCTCCTGTTCTTGGACATTTCCTTTTGCTTTTATATCAATTGCTTTACCCCACATCAAGCGATATTTGCGCTTAAGAAAGTCAATTTCTTCTTGTGCGGCGCGTAATTGCTCTCTAAGAATCGCAATCGTTTTCTTATCGTCTTCATAGACTTCTTGGGTGTTAAAAAGCGCGTCTTTAAGAAATTGATTTTCGTTTTTAACGCTTGAAATAGTTTCCTCTTTAGAACTTACAACCTTTTCGTGCAGACTTAGAATCGTGCCAATCGTTTTTTCCACAAACTCACTATCTACGGCACTACTTACAGCATTTTCTCCTTGCACTATCACCGCACTACCACTTGTAATGCCGCTTTTAACTAATGCGTGTGTGCCACTTCCTGCATCAATGTAGAATTGCTCATTTTCTTGTTTGCTTTTTAATTCTCCCTTTGCCACCATTTCCAAAACTTTTTCTTTTTCTAATTGCGCAAGCTTTACAAACTCATCAATTACAACCCAAGTTTCCATTCTCTACCTTACAAAATCACTTCAATATCGCTAGAATCCAATTCCACATTTTTCGCTTTCATCACGCGGTCTTCTTTGAGTTTTCCGCCCAATTCCGCATCACTTAATGCCAAGATTTGCATCGCAAGATACGCACTATTGACTGCGCCAATTTTCCCTAAAGCCACAGTAGCAACAGGCATACCAGAGGGCATTTGCACGGTAGAAAGCAAAGCGTCCAAACCTTCTAAAGCTCCACCTTTTAGAGGCACACCAATCACAGGTTTTGTCGTCTGTGATGCCACCGCTCCTGCTAAATGTGCCGCCATACCCGCTGCAGCAATAAAAACTTTTGCGCCCTTTTGCTCTGCATTTTTGACATACTCTTTTGTGCGATTCGGGCTACGATGTGCCGAACTAATAATGACTTCATACGCAACATCAAACTTTTCTAACACCTTGATACACGCGCTCATCACTTCGTAATCACTTTTACTTCCCATCAAAATTGCCACAAATTCCATTTTTTCTCCTTTTTACAATACCGATAAGGACAAACCAAGCCCAATAAACAATCCACTCATTATCAAAGTAAATAAAAATAAATACAAAAACAAATAAATAAAAGTTGGCAACAACACAAGCCACCACGACCATTGAATCTTATCTGCAAGCTTTAACCCAATGAATAAAAGTTGCAAAAGCATTAAAAACCAACCAAGCACATTTATTCCTCATTACTCAATTTAAAAGATTTTTTAGTGGCTTTTAAGCGCACGATTCTAGCTCCTTGTGTCGCTAAAACTTCATAATCACAAAATTCATCGCTAATCACATCACCTACAACAGGCATTCGCTCCAAAAGATTAAAAACATAACCTCCAATCGTTACCTGCTCGGTGTCTTTTTCAAACTCAATCCCCAAAACATCTGCAACGCGCTCCAAATCCAACATACCATCAAAAGAGTAGGAATCTTCATCAATCTTGTGGTAATCATCATTTTTCTTGTCATGTTCGTCGCTAATATCTCCGATGACTTCCTCTAAAATATCCTCCATTGTTAGCAAACCAGCCGTGCCTCCGTATTCATCTACAACAAGAGCGGTGTGGATTTGGCGACGATTCATCTGAATTAGAATATTTGAAATTGAAGCACTTTCTGGAACAATGATGATTTCTCTAATTAAACTTTCCAATTCTTTGGAGGGATTCTCACTCAACATCGTCTCAAGCAAGTCTCGTAAATGCACCATTCCGATGATATTATCCTTGCCCTCTTTGCAATAAGGATAACGCGTGTGCTTTGTAGAAGTTACGATTCTCATATTTTCCTCATAGGAATTATCATCATACAAACAAATCATATCTTTTCTAGGTGTCATAATCTCTTTTGCCATCGTATCCGAAAAACTCACTGCATTTTGGATAATCTCATTTTCAATCGTATCTAAATAGCCACCTTTTAAGCTTTCTCCTACGATAATTTTAAGCTCCTCTTCGGAGTGCGCACTCTCCTCTCCCTCACTTGCGGGTTTAATGCCCATTTTGTGCAAAGAAAAAACCGC
>NZ_CATKCB010000249.1:0-2257 GCF_949747025.1 Helicobacter sp. UBA3407
TAAGTGTAGCCAATAGCACCAATGATATTACCCATTCTGTTAATAAGATTGCAGATGATATTTTAACTGATGTGAATAAGAAGAAGTTTTAGGGAGGCTCGTAGCAATTAATCCCTCAAGCATTGCGAGCAACTCACCCACTTCAGAGCAAACCTACAAGATAGAATCGTAAAATTGAGGGCAGAGGTTTTAGATTATGGAAAGTCAAAAATCAATGGGATACAAGTTTCAATCCTATGCTACATACAATAATCATACTAACACAAGTGAGTTTTGCGAGACTTTTACTCTCTCCCAGAAAAAGGATTCCGATAAGCACGCCCCCGCCTGCACCGATTCCTGTCCAAATCGCATAAGCTGTGCCCATTGAAATTTCTTGCATTGCAAGCGATAATAAACCAAAGCTAATGGACATAAAAAACAAAAGTCCCAACAAAAAGATTTTTTTGTTGGTTGTAGTAAAACTTTTCATCATCGCAACGCCTCCTATTTCCATACAACCTGCCAAAATTAAAATTATCCAATACATTATTTCCCTTTTAACAACTTATAAATCAGGGTTCCATATGCAGCAAAATAACCGCGCATAAGACGATTGCAATGCCTATATAGCCTATTATCCCGATTCTCTCCTTGAAAAACACATAGCCGCCCGCTGCTGTGCCAATAATTCCCACTGCGCCCCAAGTAGAATAAGCAACACTAAGCGGTAAATCCCGTAATGCAAACGAAAGTGCCGTGAAAGCTGCCCACACCATTAAAATGCAACCAATCGCATAGCCTTTGTGCCTAAAAGCATTAGATTTTTTGAGAAATAAATTTGCCACAATATCTAAAATTGCGGCAAGAATAACTAGAGCAAAACCCATTATATACTCTTTTATAGCTTAGAATCCACATTGTTGGGTAATTGCACTAGAGGTTTGCCTCGTTTTTGTGCCTTTAACTCGGCATAGTTAATCAGTGCGATTCCGCAAAAGCTTAAGACAATGCCTGCCTTTTGTGTCCATAGCAACTCTTCACCGAAATAAAAAATACTAATTGCCACTACACAAACCGCTCCAAGAACTTCCCAAATTGCATAAGCCACGCTAATAGAAAGTCTCTTGAGCGAAAGTGCCATAAAGTAGTAAGAGACTACAAGCAATGCAAACATACATACATAGCCAAATATCTCTCCCTCGCTAGCTTTCATAAGATTGACTGCAAGCACTTCAGTAAGAATTGCAAACACAAGCAGAATATAAGCGGTTTTTAGACTCATTCTATTTCTCTTTCACCACATCGTCCAAGCCAATTTCACTGCCTAATGATTGGGAGATACGTGAATCCTGCGCTCTGATGCTTTTAGAGCTTAATTTTAACCCAATGACTGCACAAAGCAATAAAAAAATTAAAATGACTTTGGTAAATGAAAATGGTTCGTCAAAGATGAGGATTTCACTTGATACAATTCCTGCTGTGCCAATACCGACAAATACTGCATAGACTGTGCTTGCTTCAAGCACGCGACAGGCAACAAGATTTAACACAAACGAAAGAATGATTCCTAGTGCAACTATGTTATACGCCCACATACTTTGTGCATATTTTAGCCCACTTGCCCAAAAACACTCAATAATTCCCGCTATAATCACCAAAAACCAAGCCATATTGGCGCCTACATATAATTTTTTTTTCATAAAAACCCTTAAAAATTAAAAGATAAAAAAATATTGATAAAAGAATGAGGAGGGCTAGTGAGTGGAAAATGAATGATGATAAACAAGAAGAAAAATGCTCCAAAAACCTTGGTCAAAAAACATAAACTTTCCTTTATCTTGTGCTTTTTGCGGTCTATTTTACCCTTTTTGAGCTTCAAAGATTCTGAATCTCAAAAAGGGTCTAGACGATTGATATTGGGAAAAATGTGCTTGTCTCTTATCAAGCGCACTTTACATAGAATCGCTAAAGTCAGCAGCAGCTCCTGCATAGCCTTGTGAAGCCTTAATATCTTCGCTTACCCACGTGATTTTATTCTCCGCACTCTTAAACATCACCTCTCCCATAAAGAGGCAAAAGGAGGCTCGGGATTGCGTAAGACATTGCAAATTTTGTGGATAGTCCTCTTGCATTCAGCGATTTTAAAATAATTTTTGTTAAAATCTTTAGCTTGTATAAAGATGAAATAAAGGAGAAATGATAAAAAAGATTCTATTCGTCATAGGGATATTGTTTGGTGGAATCGTCTATGGCAACAACAAAGAAGTAGAAGAAA
>NZ_CATKCB010000250.1:0-2161 GCF_949747025.1 Helicobacter sp. UBA3407
CTACTTACAACATCGGCTATTTTAACAAAAATTTAAGATTTGCGTCAATGATTTAATATGATTCAATGCAGAATCTCATTATAAATGTTTCGCTTTTTAACAAAAGTAAAGTATAAAGTTTTATTATTGTGATTCTCTTTTATAGAATCCCTTAAGCCTCTGTATCTAGTCTTTTTTGTGAAGTTGCAAAATAGCCCTTTAGACCTTGAATATCCAAGCTCCCTTTACTCCTTTCTCTAAAGAGCATTAAGATTTGTTCTAGCTTCTGCTGACTTTTAATAAAATCTAAAGTGTTTAAAAAGCTCGTATCTTGATAAGTTTCGCTTTTACTTGTTACTTGGATTGGTTTAAATTTTTTGTTTTTACTTCCCAATTCTGTTTCCTCATTGCTATTTTGTTTTTCACTTTGGGATAAAATATTTTCTTTTTCTTTAAGTTTTTTTACAAATTCCTCGTGCCTTTCTTTAAAGTCAAGATATTTTTCTTTAAATTCCTCTAAACTCATACTAGAATCAATCATTTCTTGATATTCTTGCGCGAAACTTAAAGATTCTTTGAATAAGTCTTTATCCCCTGTTGCTTCACTTCTTTTAATATAATATTGCAACGACAACTGCTCCTCTATCGTATTCCAAGAATCATTATTTTCACCAAAAGCACTTTGAATCTTGTTTGCATTCATAAAGCCTTTAAAATTTTCAAGCTCTTTTTCACTGATATTTTTGTCAAGCCCTATAATTTTACCAAGAATCTTAGTTTCTCCCTCTAGGAACTGATTGACATTAAAAAATAAACTAGAATTATTCAAAAACGCGATCAAAACACCACCTTTGGCTATACCATTAGCGTTTTGATACGCATATTTATTAATGCTTACATTGTCGGCTTGGTTAAAAATTGTTTCTGCATTGATTTTGCTAAAACCTCTACTATCAAAGGTATTAAAGGTAAGTAATATTCCGCTCTCATCTTTGTTTAATGCGCTTTGATATTCTGCATAAGTGTAGGTTTGTGTAACATTATAATTGCTATCCATTTTGAAAGCATAGGGCATATTCTCTAACTCTTTGTTAGAGAAGCTCGGGCTTTGGCTTTGTGGAATGAGTTGAGAAAAAGCTTTATACGCATTTGCTAGGCTCTTGGCAATATCCACCTGATTGTGTGTAGCGAGAATATCGCTTCTGTTTTGATGATAATTTACAAAGTTTTCAATGTCCTTTGCATAGATTTTATAATCCTTTGGAATCCCTGCTGCTTCATTTAAATCACTCGTAAAGAATCCCTCACTATCTACACCATAACCTAGCACTTCTTTAACCGCCTCTGTTTTATTGGAAGTCAAATTGTGTTTCTGATTTGCAATTTGATTGGCATTAGAGGTTTGTTGCAATGCCTTATTATCTTGCATAAAATTATCATAATTGCGAGTTTGACTTATAATCATTTAGCACCTCACTTTGCGTTATTTAAGATAATTAAGATTATCTTGCATACCAACCACCAAGATTAGATTCAAATCTTGTTTTAAAATGATTTTGTAGCTCCTTAATTACCAAATTGTTTTTTAAATAAATGCTTGAGGTTGTAGAGCCAAACTTGTAAAGTTGCATATTTGTATCAAGCATTCCGACTTGATAATTAAAAAGAACATAAGGGCGTCCCAAATCGGAAACCTTAATGCTTCTTCTTACTATATAAACAGGGAAAAAGCCTATTGTGTTATTCACAATTTCTGCATAGTCTTGCAATCTTCCAGCACTTGGCGCAGCGCAATTTTCAATGCCTAAACCGCATAAACCCCCTTTTTGTAATTCATTTGCTGTATATAATGCTATTCCATACCATTCATTTCCAGAGCCAAAGTCTGCTACCACATACCCCCCTACAACCTGCTTTTCCTCCTCTGCGCTTAAGAGCCTTACACCCTTACTTGTATCACTTAATGCACCATTGGTTATTTTTGCCAACAAATCCTCTGCCAATGCACCACTTGAAAATAAACTACTCATTACCGCAATACTAAGAATTTTCTTTAACATTGTTTCCTCCTTGTAAAATTATTCTACTTACAACATCGGCTATTTTAACAAAAATTTAAGATTTGCGTCAATGATTTAATATGATTCAATGCAGAATCTCATTATAAATGTTTCGCTTTTTA
>NZ_CATKCB010000251.1:0-2209 GCF_949747025.1 Helicobacter sp. UBA3407
CGCACTAACTATTTCCACAGCGGCAACAGACGCAGAAAAACTCCGTGAAAATCTCGGGCTTCTTGTAGGAGAATCCTATGCTGGAATCGCACAACAAGCTCTCATTGTAACAACGAATAAAAACGAAAACAAACTTCTTGTAGCTCTTGCGACAAACGAGGGAGACTTGAGGGCAACAAGCGTTTCACTAGATAATGCAGGGAATCTAAGCGAAGCGTATGGAATTTTAAGGTCTTTTGCGGGTAGCTCTGTGAATGTCAATGAAGCCTTAAATGTCATTACGAATCGCAATTTCTTCAAAAACACAAGAGAAAATGCGAAATCTGCTTCTACGCTTGCAAACGCTGCAACTTCCGCACTTACAGGAATCAATGTCGCAAACGAAATGTCTATTAGCAATCGTGTTGCAGCCTATAACAACCCTTATGGAGCAAAACTTGCAAATATCGGTTCTGACGCAACAGGAAACTACTATGATACCTACAAAGCAAGCGTATGGGCAAACGCATTTGGTGGTGCAAGTATCATTGATGGCGATAGCGGCGGACTCTATGGTGTAACTTTGGGGGTAGATGGAAATGTAACCGATAATTTGCTCTTGGGTGCTTACTTCACTTATGCCAACTCTACATTGAAAGACAACGCATTAAAACAAGAAGCAGACAACTACCAAGTTGGACTTTATTCTCTAATCAAATTCGCAGAAACTTGGGAAGTAGGGCTTAAAGGATATGGACAATGGGGTTCAACAGACCAAGAATCACGCAATATTGCAGGGCTAAACACTGCTGACTTCACCAAAAAATTCTTTGGCTTAAGTGGAAGCTTAGGGAAAGTGTTTGACCTCTCTAATGGCAACTTCTTAAAACCTTTTGCGGGATTGAACTACTATTATAGCTTTACTCCATCTTATACAGAAAAAGGCACATCCCTAGCCCAACACGTCCAATCCTCTACAAACAATTCTGTGAGTATTGATGCGGGCTTAGAATACAGAAAATACTTCGGAAGTAGCTCTTATCTCTATGTTGTGCCAAAAGTTGAACAATATATCGTTAATAATGGCGATGATTTTGTTGCGAAATTCGTAGGCTCAAACACAAATTTCATAATTGACGGAGATGACAAAAAACGCACTTATGGACGAATCTTGCTTGGAGGCAATATAGAGCTTGCACAAGATTGGGTCTTGAATATAGGTGTAGGCGCGAAACAAATCCTAGCAGGCAAGTTTGAATCCAAAAACGAAACTTATTTAAACGGAAATGCGGGATTAAAATATAGATTCTAATGCTAAATTAAGTGTGCTTGCCTCTTTGGCGTGCGCACTTCGTTTTAGGATTTCAATTTATTCTCCTTTTACTATCTTCCAAAAGGAAGATAGCCTCAACTTTTCATTATCGTTTTATTATGGCATTGTCCTTGTGGGATTCTATGCGAGATTCTATATTATGGATTTGCAAGTGTGGGTCGGTTGCTTTCGCAACAGACGCTTCGGCTTCGCCTCGCAAGGACTGCGGTGGAATCTGAAGCAATGTGATTTTATCACATTAAAACAAGATTATTTTAAAATATTTTACATAATAACTTTGATATAATTACGAAGATTCTTAAATTTTCAAGGAGTAAAAATGAAAAAATTGTTTTTTGGCATTTTGCTTATGCTAGGAGTAAGTATGATGGCGTTTGCTAAACCAAATATCGTGATTTTAGCAACAGGTGGAACAATTGCGGGAGAGGCAAAAAGCGACCTTGCAACTACAGGCTACAAAGCAGGTAGTTTGGGAATAGAAGTGCTTATTAACGCAGTGCCGGAGCTAAAGAATATTGCCAATATCAGTGGCGAGCAAGTAGCAAATATTGATAGCTCTAATATGACAGACCAAGTTTGGCTCACACTCGCAAATAAAGTCAATTCTCTTTTATCAAGCTCCAATGTAGATGGAATCGTCATCACACACGGAACAGATACAATGGAAGAAACCGCTTACTTCTTAAACCTCGTGGTAAAAAGCAATAAACCTGTTGTTTTAACAGGGGCAATGAGACCTGCAACTGCTATTAGCGCAGATGGACCAAAGAATCTTTACAATGCCGTAAGTCTTGCTGGAGATAAAAACGCTAAAAACAAAGGTGTAATGGTGGCGATTAATGACAAAATTTATAGCGCAAGAGAAGTAAGCAAAACCCACACACTAAATGTTGAAAC
>NZ_CATKCB010000252.1:0-1064 GCF_949747025.1 Helicobacter sp. UBA3407
AAGAATTCCAAGTAGGTGCATATTCTAACCAAACTATTAGAGCAAGCATTGGTGCAACAAGCTCTGATAAAATCGGGCATGTGAGAACAGAAAGCTATAAAATCAGCGGTACAGCATTAACTGCAGGGAATGGTGGTATGACAACTAATTTATCTTTCACAGTTGCCAATAAAACCGTTAACTTGGAATCTGTTGTTTTATCATCTAGTGCAGGAACAGGTCTAGGTGTCCTAGCAGAAGCAATCAACCGCTATTCTGATGAATTGGGTGGTGTACGTGCAGAAGCTGATGTACAGGTAGCAGGTACTGCGGCAGTGCAAGCTGGAAATGTATCCGCATTAAGCATTAATGGTATTCGTATTGGGGATATTTTAGATGTAAAAGCAAATGACAGAGACAATAGGCTTGTTCAAGCAATCAACCAATACAAAGATACCACAGGAGTTCAAGCTTCTATTGACACAAATGGTGCATTGAGATTAACTTCAACCGATGGTAGAGGTATAGAAATAAAAGTTGGTGGTGCATCAATAACAGGTGCGGGCATTATGCAAATGACTGCTGCTATTAATAAGCTTAATGTAGGGACATTAAACCTCACTCAACTTGGCGCAAATGATATTGTTTTCAATGATGCCGCTACTATTGCTAATGGCGGACTTGGTGTTGGCTCTCAAGCCGTTAAAAGTGAAGCAGTTACAACTCTAAGAAATATCAAAGGTTCTTTCAATGATGCTACTTTGAAATCTATTGGAGTAACTGCAACGGGAACAGAATATGGTTCAGGCGTTACAACTCTTAAAGGTGCAATGCTCGTAATGGATATTGCAGAATCTGCGATTAAACAACTTGATAGCATTCGCTCTGACTTAGGTTCTGTCCAACAACAAATGCAATCCACAGTCAATAACATCACAATCACTCAAGTGAATGTAAAATCTGCTGAAAGTGGAATCAGAGAAGTGGATTTTGCAGCAGAGAGTGCAAACTACTCTAACTTGAACATTCTAGCTCAAGCTGGAAGTTATGCAATGAGCCAAGCAAATGCAGTTCAACAAAATATC
>NZ_CATKCB010000253.1:0-2153 GCF_949747025.1 Helicobacter sp. UBA3407
ATAACGCAAACTTCACAAGCTGTCTTAGAAACAAAAGATTCAATCTCAAAAATCCAAGAGGCAACACAAAACATTCCACAGACTATGGAATCCCTAACAGAGATTTTAGAGATTCAAAAGGGACAACTAACCTTGCAGCAAAAGCAAGTAGAAAATCTGCAAAACGATTTAGAGGCTTTCGCAGAAATAAAAGACAAGGCGACACAATCCCTGCCCTATATTTCAGAAAAAGTTAATCAAATCACAGAGGATATTTTAAACTCCGTTACTAAAACAACCAATCATTATGAAGCCCTGCAAGGCAGAATCAGTGAGATACAAGAACATTTTAGAGAAAGCACTGAACATTTCAAAAATCAACTTGGTAGCCTCGTAGAAAACTCTATTGCCGCTATGCAAAAGGATATGGAATCTCAAATAAAGAAATCAATGCAATCTCTAGGAGAATCTCATCAAACCATACAAGAAGATATGGAGAGAGAAATTGATAGTTCTATGGCTAGCATAGGCGGAGCATTAGCGGAGATTGCCAAGAAAATCGTAGCAGAATATAACAAAATGCAAAAATATAATGGATAGGACTTTAAGATGGATAATTCTTCAAACTCTAGCGAAAACAGCGGAGAATATTGGCTTACCATATCGGATTTAATGTCTGGGCTTATGGTGGTATTTCTGTTTATTTCTGTGGCATTTATGCGATATAAAGAAAGCGAAAATGACAAAATTAAAAATATAGCCATTACCTATGAAAAAAACCAAACAGCAATCCATAAAGCACTCCACGAGGAATTTAAGTTGGATTTAAAGAAATGGAACGCTTCTATCAATAGCGAAACTTTATCTTTTGAATTTAATTCCCCTGAAGTGCTTTTTAAAACAGGAAGCAGTGAGATAAATCGTCATTTCCAACAAATTCTATCAGACTTTATCCCTCGTTTTTTAAAAACTTTGGAGCAATTCAATCCAAGCATTCAAGAAGTGCGCATAGAGGGACATACCTCATCAGAATGGCAGCAAGAAAAAAATCAAAACACTGCGTATTTTAAAAATATGCAACTCTCTCAAGAGAGAACTTTGAGCATTTTAAAATATTCCTACTATATCCCGCAAGTATCCATAAAGCAAAAAGAATGGATAAAATCAAACCTTGTTGCTGTGGGCTTTTCATCATCAAAAATAATCGTTGATTTAAACGGAATAGAGGATAAGAAACGCTCAAGGAGAGTTACTTTTCGTATCATCACTAATGCAGATAGCGAAATCAGAAAAATTCTAACAGGGATTTAAATGTTTTCAAAAACAAAAAATATAATCCTGAAACTTGTAAAAATAACCGACACGATTCAGATTACACCCGAAAAAATGGATTATGAGAAGCTAAAAATATTAGAGCAACTAGAGATTGGAAAGGAAATTGAACTTGAATGGATACATCAAACTAGCAATGGGCTTTTAAGCTATAAAGGTTTTCAAGTCTTACTCTATATTCCAGACCATACTTCAAAATTTCATTCTCCACTGCAAGAATTAATAAAGTATCCAGAAAAATGCAACAAATTCCACATTGCAAATTGTGAAAAATTACAAGAAATGAGTCGCAACAAAAGATACAACAGATACATAGCCACCATAGATACAAGCGGACAATTCATTATAGATGGCAAAGATAGAGGAATGATTACAGAGGCAAGAGTTGTTTTAAGGGTTTGTAAGTATTGTCTAAATTTTATTAATTACCAAAATTACGCCAATAGCAGCCCAAATCACAAAAAAGATATATTTGATTCCTTTGACATCAAAGAATTTCTAGCCACTTATGAAACACATTTTGAACAACTGCCAAAACAAACAAAATACAAGCCAAGCTATGCAAATAATTGGAATCAAGTTTCTGAAAATTATAGAAAAAATAAAGATTATGTTTGTGAGATTTGCGGAGTAGATTTGTCGCAATATAAATATTTATTACAAGTACATCACAAAAATGGCGTAAAGAGCGACAATTCCTATTCAAATCTAATAGCACTCTGTGCAGTCTGCCACAGAAGCCAACCCAATCATCAGCATTTGTATGTTAGCCCACAGGATACTAAAAAGATAGAAAATTTAAGAAAACATAGCGCAACACCCATTATAGAGCTAGATGATGA
>NZ_CATKCB010000254.1:0-2147 GCF_949747025.1 Helicobacter sp. UBA3407
ACAACAGATGATTACCACATCAAAACTGCCCAAATGGCTTTTTTAAAAATGTTTGAAAAAGGGGATATTTATAAAGGCAAATATGAGGGACATTATTGCATTTCTTGTGAATCCTTTTTTACAAAATTTCAGCTTATAGGCGAGAATTGCTGCCCAGATTGTGGTAAAGAAACGACTTTGTTGCAAGAGGAAAGCTATTTCTTCAGGCTTAGTGCGTATCAAGAGAGACTTTTAAAGTTTTATGAACACAATCCAAACTTTATCTTGCCAAAATTTCGTCGCAATGAGGTAATTAACTTTGTAAAAGATGGACTAGAGGATTTGTCCATTACGCGCACAACTTTTGATTGGGGCATTAAACTCCCTCAAAACCTCATTCATCAAGACCACAACAATGCAAAACATGTGATGTATGTATGGCTAGATGCACTGATAAACTATCTAAGCGCACTCGGATTCTATAATGATTTGGAGGATAGAAGAGATTTCTGGGCGGCAAATTATCACATCGTAGGAAAAGACATTTTGCGATTCCACGCAATTTATTGGATTGCGTTTTTAATGAGCCTAGATTTACCTCTACCACACCATATCGCAGCACATGGCTGGTGGACTAAAGAGGGTGCAAAGATGAGCAAAAGTGTCGGCAATGTTGTCAATCCAAAAGAAGTGGTAGAGGCTTATGGATTGGATTGTTTCCGATATTTTGTCTTGCGCGAAGTGCCTTTTGGACAAGATGGGGATTTTTCGCAAAAATCTCTAATGGAGCGAATCAACTCGGATTTAAGCAATGATTTAGGCAATCTACTCAATCGCCTTTTGGGAATGAGTGCAAAATACTTTAATAATGCTTTACAAGTAGATTTGGAAAATCTCAAAAAGCATTATAGCACAGAGTTTTCTCAAATCAATAAAGTCTTAAAAAGCCTAGAAACCTATATGGAAGAAGTGCAGACCAATCGTTACCTAGAAGAAATCTGGACACTCTTTAGTTTAGGAAATGGAATCATCGCAAAAAAAGAGCCATGGAATCTCATTAAAGAGGGCAAAAACGAGGAAGTAGCGGAGTTGCTCATATTCCTTGCTAATCTGTTAATCAAATCCGCACTTTGTCTTTCTCCCTTTATACCAAAGAGTGCCGAATCTATCCTTAGTGTCTTTGGGCTAAAAGCAGAATCACGAAATTATAAGAAGTTTGTCCTTGAGAATGGATTGTTACCACAAATCCAACTTTGTGCGATTCCTGCATTATTCCCAAAAGTAGAAAATATCTTACTAGAAGAAAAAGAAACTAAAAACTCGCAGAATCCCACTACAAATACTCCATTAGAAATCACCAATCCGATTTTAAAAGAGGATTTTTTCAAAATAGAAATCAAAGTAGGCACAATTTTGAGCGCAGAGGAGCTGCCCAAAAGCGAAAAACTTTTAAAACTTCAAGTGGATTTAGGCGAAGCAAGAGCGCGTCAGATTCTAGCAGGCATCAAAGCCCATTATACACCACAAAGCCTCATAGGCAAACAAGTATGCGTGCTTGCCAATCTTAAACCTGCAAAATTAATGGGTGAATTAAGTGAGGGAATGATTCTTGCTGCCAAAGATGAGAAAGGATTAACACTGATTACTCCGCAAAATCTTAAGAAAAATGGGAGTTCAATCAGCTAATAGGAGTGCGCAATGAAAAGAAAGGAAATGCAAATTAGTGTCAATGAAATAGTAGAAATTGCCTTTGGAACTTTATTGAATCAACCAAGCATTTCTTTTTTTAATCAAATCTGTGATGAAGTCAATGAAATCAAACAAGGAGATTTATTCGTAGCAAATCATCTTAAAAAATCTCCTCAAGAAGTCCAAAAAGAGATTGAAGAAGCTGTGCAAAGAGGTGCATTTGGGATTCTCTTTAGTGGTAATATTGCAATGAGCGACCCTGAGGTTGCTTGGATTAGTGTGGAAGATTTAGAACAATCCCTAATCCGAATTGCACGCCATTATTTGATTGTTGGAAACAAGATTTTATTTCTACTCAATCCTGATGAATATCAAATCGCCTCACAAATCATTATGCCTAAGAAAAATTTAGGTTGTTATTGTGGCTCACTTGTCCAACTTGTGCGTTATATTCTGACAAGTGAAGTAGCCTACATTCT
>NZ_CATKCB010000255.1:0-8646 GCF_949747025.1 Helicobacter sp. UBA3407
ACCCAAATACAAATGTTACAAGCATTTATACTCCCGATGGAGCAGTCAAGGCGCAAAGCATGATGAAAAAGGCAGCTAAAGAGGGAGGAAAAGTTATCTTTGCAGAGCCAAATACACCCTTTAAATGCGGCGGAGCAAATAAGAAAATTAATTTTTTATTAGAGGATTTGAGCGTAACAAATCACACAAAAGAAAAGATAGATATGTGCCTATACACAGGTGGTGGAGCAATGCTTTCAAGTCCAACACACGCGAAAATGATTGAGCAATTTTACATTGAACGTAAAATGCCTTATTTAATGCGCCATCAACTTGTAGAAGTAGATACAGCACGCAATATTGCTACTTTTGAAAAATTAATGCCTTACACAGAAAATGGTGAGCAAAAGGTTTCAAAAGAACGTTTTGAAAAGCCCTATGACTATTTATTTGTGATTCCTCCTATGAAAACTGCTGATTTTATTACAGAAGCAGGTCTTGCAATCACAAAAGGGCATACTGACGGGAATTGGGTAGATGTAGATTCTTATACCTTGCAGCATAAAAAATATTCAAATATCTTTGCGATTGGGGATTGTGCTGGTGTTCCAAAAGGAAAGACAGGGGCAAGTATCCGCAAACAATATCCTGTGATTGCAGAGAATCTCATTGCTCATTTAAATAATCAGCCACTCAAGGCGAAGTTTAACGGATATACTGCTTGTCCTTTGCTTACGCATTATGGCAAGGCGGTAATGGTGGAATTTGATTATGAAGGCACAGCACCAAGTATGCCATGTTTTGGAGCGACAAGAGAGAGTTGGTTGAATTGGTTTGTAAAAGTATATTTGATGAAACCAATGGTAATGAGCGGAATGATTCACGCAAGAGCATAAGGAGGAAAAATGAGCAATTTAGATAAAACAATCCGATTAATCGTAGCAATGTTATTGTATTTTGTATTTGGCTTTGTATGTCAAAGTTGGTGGTGGCTTCTCTCGCTATTGCCATTGCTTAGTGCAGTGTATGGTTACTGCCCACTTTATAAGTTTTTTAAAAAATAAATTTTGGATTCCTTTTTGGGAATCTAATGCCATTAAAAAATTTCATACAAAGAGTTTGCTTTTGCCATCCATTTTTCAAGTTCGTCCCATTTTTCTTCTTGAATGAGTGTTTGTGCAAAATGAATTTCTTTTTGGAAAAAGTCAAGAGATTTTAGGAGCTCTTCGCGATTCTGTTTAGAAATGTCGCACCACATTCTTGAGGAGCTCTTCGCGATTCTAACCATACTTTTAAATCCACCACCAGCAAGAGCCAAAATATCGTTTGGGTTTTGTTGCGATAGTACGGTATTGGCAAGCGCATAACTGATGATGTGGGGTAAATGGCTGATAAAGGCTGCGTGGTTGTCGTGAGACTTGGAATCCATTTTGATAATATTCATTTTGAGTGCGACAAAAATTTCTTTTGCCATCGCAACTTGTAATTCTCCACTTTGTTCTAAATCAGTCAAAACTAAAATATGATGTGGCAAAAGTTCTTTAAAAGCGGCTTTGGGACCGAAATTTTCTGTTCCACTCATTGGGTGGGCGCAGACAAAGTTTTTACGAATCTCTAAAGGTACACTTTTAGAAATCAGATGTTTGGTGCTTCCTAAATCAATAATCGTGCAATGAGGTGCGATACCAACAAGACTAGGCAGAAGTTGTAAAATTGCTTCTACGGGGGTTGCAAGAAAAATAACATCACAAAGCTTAATCTCCTCTAGCTCTGCCCCCTCATCTACAAGTCCCAAAGAAAGTGCTTGTTGAAGATGCAGGGGATTATTATCCAATCCAATAATTCGTTTAAACATTCCTGTTTCTTTCAGTGCAAGCCCTAATGAGCCGCCAATAAGTCCAAGTCCAATAATTCCTGCCTGCATAATCTGTCCGTTGTGTAAAATTTATAAAATTATATATTTTTTTAGCTTTAGTTGTGTTATTTAATCTACTAAAAGGTATAATTATAGCTTTTAAAATCAGGTAAAAAATTATTTTTAAGGTTTTTAATAATGCGTTTCTCTTCTAAAACTTTTTTGTTTCCCGCAATTCTATTGATTTTTTCAACAAATCTTTTTGCTGCTTTGCCAATTATCAAAGAAGTGCGCTATGAGGGGTTAAATTACATTTCCCCTCTGATTGCCAATGAAATTACCAAGGTTCGGCTCAATGAGCCACTAGATATCAATTTGGTGGATACCTCTATCCATAGCTTTTATTCGCAAGGTTACTTTAAAGACATTTGGGTAACAGAAGAAAACGGAATCTTAACTTTTCATTTTTTGGAAAAACCCGTCATCGCAAGTCTGATTGTCAGCGGTTATGGAGCAGGAAAAGAACAAGATGTAATTGATAAAGAAATTGGATTAAAAAAGGGCGATGTTTATGATGAGGCAAAAATTGCTAATGTGCGCAAAAAAATCATTGATTTAATGGAAGCACAAGGGTATTATGACACGATTGTTGAAGTAAAAACAGAGGAGATTTCTACTAATGCTTTGAAAGTTACCTTAGAAATTAACAAAGGTGAAGAAATTATTATTCAAAAAGCAAATTATTATGGTAGAGAAAATTTAAAAATCTCACGCATTGAGGCGGCAACTGCAAATAAAGAAAGAGAATTTCTTGGTTGGATGTGGGGATTTAATAGTGGTAAATTGCGTGTTAATGAAGTGGAAACTGATGGACATAGAATCCGTGATTTGTATATGCAAAAAGGCTATTTAGATGCGGAAGTAAGCACACCTTTTTTGAAAACAGATTTTACAACTTACAAGGCAGAGCTTGATTTTTATATTAATGAGGGAGAACTCTATAAGGTTTCAGAAGTAGAAATTGTTTTAGAGGAAGATGTGATTGCAGTAGAAGAGTTATACGATGTGATTAAAATCAAAAAAGGCAAAAAATTTAATATTGACACAATGCGTAAGGACACAGAGGCAATTCGCTATAAAATAGGAGATTTAGGTTATGCCTTTACAAGGATAACACCAGATTTAGATAAAGATAAAGAAAATAGTGAAGTGAGAATTGTTTATTATGTGCAGCCGGGTAAAAAGGTGCATATTAATGATGTATTGATTTCGGGAAATAATAGAACGCTTGACCGCGTGATTCGTCGGAATGTTTTACTTGCGCCGGGCGATGAATATGAAATGAGCAAGATTACTTTATCCAAAAATGCAATTATGCGAACAGGAGGATTTGAAAGCGTAGAGATAGAGGAAGAGCGGATAGATGAGGAGCGCGTTAATTTACTTGTGAATGTCAAAGAGGGTAAAACAGGGGAATTTACTTTTGGAATCGGTTATGGAAGCTATGATGGGTTAATGGGAAGTATATCTGTTAAAGACCGCAATATTTTTGGAACAGGCTTAACTGCAGGGGTTTATTTGGATAAAAGCGAAGTTTCAGATTCCTATCGTGTGAATCTCTACAATCCCGCTGTGCTAGATAGTGATTACTCTTTAGCCACTGAAGTGTATCGTATGGAATACGATGACTATGATTATACCGAGACGATGACAGGTTTTAATATCGTAGGCGGACGCAGAATTTGGGACCAACTAGACTTGACTTTGGGCTATACTTATCAAGAAACCAAGCTTTCTAACTTTGATAACGCCTATCTTCGCAACCTTTATACTAGGTATTATGGAGGGGATAAATATATAAAATCCTCCGTGATTCCGGGACTTAGCTATGATAGCACGGATGCTTATTTTTTCCCAAAAAGCGGAATAAAAGCGACAGGTAGCACGGAGTTTGCAGGCATTGGAGGAGACGCGGAGTTTATCAAGTATTATGGAACTTTCAACCTTTACCATTCCATTGAGGATTGGACGGATTTAGATTTGATTTTCAGATACCGCGCAAAGGCTGGATATGCTCAAGATGAGGGCTTTTTGCCTATCAATGAGAAATTTTATCTAGGAGGCGTTAATAGCGTGCGAGGATTCCAGAATCGCTCTATTACACCACGAGATAAAGATGGATTGAGAATCGGTGGAAAACAAATGTTTTATAACACAGCAGAATTAAGCTATGGTATGTTTGAAACCGTTCAAATGCGATTCCTTATTTTTTATGATTATGGAATGATAGGACAAAAAAATATTAACGATATTAAGCGTAGCTCTGTTGGTGTTGGAATTGAATGGATTTCTCCTATTGGGGCAATCAACTTCCTCTTCCCACATGCACTAGACGATAAGCCGGGTGATGATACTTCCTCTTTTGAATTTACAATGGGACAGAGATTCTAATGGAGAATCTTGAAGGTATGCGAGAGGTTTTTGCTAAGAATTCGCAAGAGGTAAATGCTGTCGTGAAAGTTAAATTGCCCCGAATCAGCAAGGAGGAGATTTTGGATTTAATGCAGAATGCCTCTCTTAAGGAATTGGGTGAGCGTGCGTTTGCTATCAAAAAGCAGTTGCATTCTGACAATATCACGACTTTTGTTGTGGATAGAAACATTAATTATACCAATATCTGTTGGGTAGATTGCAAGTTTTGTGCCTTTAAACGCAGAATTAATGAGAGCGAAACCTATATTTTAAGCTTTGAGGAGATTGATAAAAAAATAGACGAATTGTTAGAAATTGGTGGCACACAGATTCTTTTTCAAGGAGGAGTGCATCCGAGTCTAAAAATTGAATGGTATGAGGATTTGGTGCGACATATTGCGCAAAAATATCCTCAAATCACCTTGCATGGATTCTCTGCGATTGAGATTAATTATATTGCAAAGATTTCTAAAATCTCAATCACTGAAGTTTTAGCACGCTTGCAAAAGTGCGGTTTGTCTTCTATACCCGGTGCGGGCGCAGAAATTTTAAGTGATAGGGTGCGTGATGTGATTGCTCCTAAGAAACTAGATAGTGAAGAATGGATAGCAGTGCATAGGGAAGCCCATAAGCTAGGAATAAAAAGCACGGCAACAATGATGTTTGGAAGTGTAGAAAAAGATGAGGATATTATAGAGCATTGGACAAGAATCCGAGATTTACAAGATTTAACCAATGGCTTTAGGGCGTTTATTTTATGGAGTTTTCAACCTGCTTTTACGCCATTGCAAAAGGAATTTCCGCATCTGCACAAAGCCTCTTCAAACCGCTATTTGAGATTGCTTGCGTGTAGCAGAATCTTTTTGGATAATTTTCAAAATATTCAAAGCAGTTGGGTTACGCAAGGTTCTTATATTGGACAACTTGCATTGCTGTTTGGGGCAAACGATTTGGGTAGCACGATGATGGAAGAAAATGTTGTTGCAGCCGCAGGAGCTAGTAATTCTATGAATCAAGCAGAGATGATTTCTTTGATTCGTGATATCGGCGAGATTCCAGCCAAGCGCAACACGGCTTATAACATTTTGGAGCAATTTTAAGGTGAAAAAGTTTTTTATAATTTTTTTTAGTCTTTGGATAATGAAAGGAAGTTTGATGGCACTTGAGATGAAAAAGTTACATATAAAAGGTGTAGAGATTCCTATAATTTATGAAAAAAATACGCAGCTACCTTTGTTTTATATTCAGCTTGTTTTTAAGGGTGCAGGCGGAGTGAGTAATGGCAAAAGTTTAGGGCTATCTGATATTGTAAGCTCTTTGCTTAATGAGGGGACAAAGGAGTTAGGTGTTACAAAGTTTTCTAAAAAACTAGAGGAAAAAGCCCTTGCGTTGAGTGTGGGAAGTGGATTGGAAACATTGAGTTTTACATTAAGTGGAATGACTGCAATGCAAGAAGATGGAATCGCACTTTTAAAAGAACTGCTCCAAAGCCCAAATTTTACACAAAAAGCATTGGATAAAGTCAAAGAAAACTCCTTAGTAGCAATTTTAGAGCGGGAGAGTGATTATGATTATCAGGCAAGTAAAATATTGAAATCTATGCTTTTCAAAGGAAGCGCATTGGAGTTTCCTCTAAGTGGTACGCAGGATTCTATTGCTAAGATTACTCTAAGGGAAATAGAAAATTTTTATCGGCAGCATATCAATTTAAATTCTCTGATTCTTATTGTGGGTGGGGAATTGGAATTTGAAAGTGTTGCAAAAGAATTAGAAAATGCGCTTGAATCATTACCACAAGGTAAGGCAGTGGCACTTAAGCCTATCTTTGCGAATGATTTAAGGCAAACCAAACGTCTGCTTAAAGACACGCAGCAGGCTTATATTTATTTTGGCGCACCTTTGAATGTTGATAATTTGCAAAAGGAATCTGCATTGATTAAAGTTGCTTCATTTGTGCTTGGAGGCAGTGGGTTTGGCAGTCGTATGTTGGAGGAAGTGCGCGTGAAAAGAGGGCTTGCTTACTCTGCGGTTATGCGACTAAACGCAACACATACGCAAGCATCGGCACAAGGATATTTGCAAACAAGCCTCAAAAATGAAAAAGAAGCTCAAAGTCTCGTGCAGCAGGTAGTAGAGGAATTTGTTGAAAAAGGAATCACAAGCAAAGAATTACAAGAAGCAAAGGATTATTTACTAGGAAGTGAGCCTTTACGCAACGAGACGCTTTCCCAAAGATTAGGCACAGCATTTACTTATTATTATAATGGTTTGCCATTGGATTTTAATAAGCAAGTGTTAGAGGAGATTTCCAAGCTCACTTTAAAAGAAGTCAATGATTACATTCAATCACATCAAGAGATTAAGAATCTTAGTTTTGCCATTGTTAGTGCAGAAAATTAGCTATAGTTAAGATTGGGCTTAGGTTTGGGCTTTAGTAAGTTTGGTAAGACGCCTTTTGAAGCAGTTTTATATTCTTTACCAAAGGGTTATACAAACACTTTTTTGAGCGAATCTTTGGAAGTGAATCAAAATATAGTTTTGGAAGTGGAAGTCCGAAATTATAAGAATCTCAAAGTAGCGCATATTTTGTGTTTTGCTCCAAAATTTGAATGTGAGATAGAGCTGTTAATCTTTCACCCAAAACCTTATCATAAGAGCATTTTTAAACCCGATTCTGTGTTAATTGTCAGTGGAAAACTCCAAAAAAACGCGGGATTTTATACTTTATTGCAACCCAAAGTATTAAAAAATACAGGTGAAATCGTATTGAATTTTGGCTTTAAAGGTATGAAAGAAAAGAGCGCAAGGGATTTTGCAAATGGGATTACTTTAGGATTCTTACAAGAATTTTATCCTAAAGTGCCTTTGTGGGTTTTGGAATCTCTTGTAAAAATTTATCACCCGAACGAAAAATTTGTGCAAGATTTTGCAAAAAACCATAGTTTTTTTGGCAAATTTTTGGAGGCAATCAAGTTTGTTGAAATTTACGAATATATGCGTCTTTTGCGCTCAAAAAAACGTCATTTTCTAAGCCTTATTTCGCTAAATAATCCTATACAATCTTGGATTGAATCTTTGCCTTTTGAGCTTACCAAAGGACAAGAAAATGCGATTTGTGAGATTCAAGCTTCACTCCAAAGTAATCAATCTGCAAGACGCGTGATTGTTGGTGATGTGGGCTGTGGTAAAACAATCGTTATTCTAGCAAGTGTGATGATGGCTTATCCTCATCGCAGCGTATTGATGGCACCCACTTCCATTTTGGCAAAGCAACTTTTTGATGAAGCACAAAAATTTTTGCCAAATCATTTAAAAATTGCGCTCTTAACGCAAAGCGACAAAAAGGGTGATTTATCGCAAAGCGATTTTATCATCGGGACACACGCCTTGCTTTATCAAGATTTGAGCAATTGTGCGCTTGTGATGATAGATGAGCAACATCGTTTTGGCACGGCACAAAGGAATACACTAGAAAGAATGTTTGAATGCGATTCCAAACGCGCACATATTTTGCAGTTTTCTGCGACGCCGATTCCGCGCACGCAAGCGATGATAGAATCTAATTTTGTGGATTTTAGTTTTATCAAAGATTTGCCTTTCAAAAAAGACATTACGACGCGTATTATCTATAAAAACGATTTTAAAGATTTGTTGGAGCATATCAGACAAGAAATTGCGCAAAAACATCAAATTATTATTGTTTATCCTTTGGTAGAGGAGAGCAAAAATTCCAATTATACGGCATTAAAAGAGGGTGAAGAGTTTTGGAAAAAGAATTTTGAGGGTGTTTATAGCACATATGGCAAGGACAAAAATAAAGAGCAGGTTTTGGAGGAGTTTCGTGAAAGGGGAAAGATTCTGCTTGCTACGACGGTGGTCGAGGTTGGAATCTCTTTGCCGAGTTTAAGCACGATTGTGATTGTAGGGGCGGAGCGGTTAGGATTGGCAACTTTGCACCAATTGCGTGGGAGAGTGAGTCGTAACGGCTTAAAAGGGTATTGTTTTTTATTTACCAAACAACAGCAAACTGAGCGACTAGCAAGATTCTCCCAAACGCAAAATGGCTTTGAAATCGCACAAATGGATTTAGAATATCGCAATAGTGGAGATTTGTTAAGCGGAGAAATGCAAAGCGGTAGGCAGTTTGCTTGGGTGGATTTGGGTAAAGATGAGGGAATTATCAAAGAAGCAAAAAATGCGCTTTCTTAAAATATTGTATAATTAATATTTTGATTTAGGAGAAAATATGAAAACATTAAATTATCAAAAGCTATTAGAAAATCCCTTGTTTGTCTCGCGCTATATTGAACCAAATATTAATTGGAGACATTCTTATCTAA
>NZ_CATKCB010000256.1:0-2134 GCF_949747025.1 Helicobacter sp. UBA3407
AAAATTTGGATTAATTGTAGGCATTAATGATTTTAGAGCGCAAAAGAGTTTTGACATTTGGAACTTTTGATTTATTTCATTTTGGGCATTTAAAGCTTTTAGAAAGAGCTTCAAGATTGGGAGATGAGCTTTTTGTCGGCATTTCCTCTGACGCATTGAATTTTTCAAAAAAGGCGCGCAATTCCATTATGAGCGAGATTGAGAGGGCGCATATTGTTGCTTCTTTGAAATTTGTCAATAGTGTTTTCTTAGAAGAGTCTTTGGAGTTAAAAAGAGAGTATTTATTGCGTTATGAAGCAGATATTTTAGTAATGGGTGATGATTGGGCAGGAAAATTTGATGATTTTAGAGATATTTGTCAAGTCGTGTATCTGCCTAGAACGCAAAATATTTCCACAAGCGAACTTTTACAAAGAATTAAAAATGACTTTTAAAAAGATTTTCCAAAAGACTTATCGGGAAAGCAGAGGAGCGAATCCTTTGACTTTTGTTTTTTGTCTATTGGCGCAAGTTTATATGCAAAGTCTAAAAACCCATTCTAAAGCCTTTTTGATTCTTAAAAACTTACAATTTTTCAAACAAAGAATCGCGGAATTTTATTTCGCAGAGATTTTTTATTTTTATGGGGATTTCACGCGGAGTTTAAAGTATTTGGATTGTTTTTTGAAATCCAATCCCAACCACGCGGACGCGATTTACCTGCAAGCAATGTTGCTAGCTTATTTGGGTTGCAAGCAAGAAGCCTTTTTATCCTTGGAACATCTCTTGCAAAAATCCAAAAGGCTAAAGACTTGGATAATTCTTGCAAAAATTATCCAAGATTCTAAGGATTTAGAGGCTGCCAAGCAGATTTTAAGTAATAATCTTTATCGTCTTGAAAGATTTAAGCCGCACCAATGGGAGATTCTAAAGCACCTCGCAAATGCAGCTGCTAGAATCGGGGAATATAAAGAAGCTAAAAGACTTTTTAAGGAATCTTTATTTTTGCAAGGCAATTCTAAGAATCTTATCACAAAAGAAGTAATGGATTTAAAAAGTGCAAAAGAGGCATTAGAGGATTTGCGGAATCTCTTAGAAGCAAACGAAATCCAAATGTTTTTGGTCTCTGGCACATTTCTAGGTTGCGTGCGTGAGCATAATTTCATTTCCTATGATAAGGATATAGATGTTGGGATTTACAAGCAAGATTTGCAAAAAGCAAGAGAGGTTCTACAAAAAAGTAAGAATTTCAAGCTCAATACTCTTTTTAAAAATTATCAAGGTGGCGTGCAGATTCGCCATTTAAACAACACTTATATTGATGTTTTTGCGCATTATGAGGAGCGGGGGAGGATTTATCACGATGGAGATTATGTGCGGTGGTGGAATACACCTTTTAAGCTTGCACCTTATGAGTTTTTGGGTAAGCAATATCTAGCACCAAAAAACTATACTTTGTATTTGAAAGAAAACTATGGCGAATGGAAAACCCCAAAAGATTCTGCGCAATATGAGACTTTTTTGACCACTCCGAATATGGAAATTACAAATAAACAATGGTTTATTTGTTCGCTTTATAATCTGCTTTTTGAAGTGTTTTCTATGCGCAATGAAAGCAAAATTTTAGAAAGATTAAGAGAACTAGGCGAAAAGGATTTCGTGCAAGAGTATTTAGAATTTAAACAAGGAATTACAACAGAATGAAAGTATTAATTTTTTATCCTTTTTATTTTTATGCGATGAAAATTTATCATAAAGATAAAGACTATGAAAAAGCAAATAAGTTTTACCAAATTGCAGAGAGGTTTTGCCCAAACCATACAGAGAATTTGTTTAAAATCGGAATGTGCTATAAAAAATGCAAAAATTACAAAGAAGCAAGTCAGTATTTTGAAAAAGCACTAGAGTTAGACTCTGAAAACGAAAAATACAAAGAACAATTCCAAATTGCGAAAATGAGGGATTTTGCACTTTTTGCTCCCACAAAGCTTTGGTGGCAAGAAATCATCGCCATAGAGGAGGAAATCAAACAAAAAGGGGAGAGCTATGGCAAATGCCTAAATCTCGCAGAGGATTGTATAGCAATGCACTATTATGATAAAGCAGTCAAAGCTTACAAAAGAGCTATTGCGCTGTGCGAACACAAGGAAAATCT
>NZ_CATKCB010000257.1:0-2051 GCF_949747025.1 Helicobacter sp. UBA3407
AAGGTAAGTTTCGCATCTTTTTTGTTGATTTCTGTAATTGTGTAGCGACAGAGTTTCAAATCACGTCCATTACACAAAAAGAGGAATTTGTTAAATAAAAAAGGGAAGCCCCCCCCCCCCCCGCAGAAGTCTGCATTTCTCTAGGTGTTAAGATTCTAAATTCTGGATTTGCATTGCAAGAGACTTTTTGTTTTGGACTTTTAAACAAATGGATACTTTTGACAATATTTTGTCCAAAACAACTCATCAATCTTGCCATTTGGTGCGCTCCAAAACCACCATAGAATCCAAACATATTTTCTCTAATGTAATGCCCTTGCATATCTATACAATTAAAGCCATATTGATTTGCGCAAGACCTATGGGCATTGTCAATTGCTGTTGCATACTGATAGAGGCTTGGATTATAGGGCAAAAGCAAGATGAGTACTTTTTTCTTTAAACGATACAATTCCTCATAAAGCCAATGGACACTAGCAAGAATGATTGAAAGAGGGACGAAACTATATCCGTGATGATTTGCAATCTCATTAATATTGCTTTCTGTAATAATTAAATCTGCAACTTGCAAGAATTCTTGATTTTTCTCTCGCTTTAATTCATAAAGGTTTTGCAGAGAAATAGAACTGCCTAAAGCTAAATTCGTTAGCTTTACATTCTCTCCTCTTAGCCCTTTTTGTAAGCCATTTACCATTACAGAATTACTACCACCTAGTAAAACGATAGAATAATTTTTCATCATTAATAAGCCTTTATAGAATTATGAATTGACGCTTGTTTGGATAAATTATACCATAAAGGTTATGTCCTTGTGAGATTCTTTCATTTGGATTGCTTCGTTCGTTGCACTCTCTCGCAATGACATGTTAATATGCGTCATTGCGAGAAAATTTGTAAAATTGTCGTGGCAATCTATGAATTTTGGATTGTTTTAAAGATTCCATTGTGGAATCCATTTATGCGCCCTTCAAGCGCATTAAACTTAAGAAACCCCAAGCACAAAGCCTACAAAAATCACTAACGCCAACAAAAACGCGCTTAAGAGGCGATTGGTCCAAAGTGTGCCAAAAAACACAAGCAGTAACAAAGCGATTTTCACAACATCAATGAGCGCAAACTCACTCAATAGCTGCACAATATCACGCGTAAAAAACGCAGTCGCATACACAATCGCCCCAAGCATCGCCTGTGTGCTGTAAGTTAAAAAGCGATAAAATCTACCATCTTGGTTGCCAAGCATGGAGTGATTAGCGAAGAAAAACGGCGTGATTCTGCAAATAAAAATACTCACTGCCGAAAAAATTAACAAAATCCAAAACAAACTCATCTTTGCCACCTTGTTGCACTTCTCCTCTGTGCTTCATCATAGACTAGCATCGCAAACCCTATCACAAAAGGCAGAATCAGCAGATAAAATTTCGGGCTAAAAGCTATCATAAAGGGTGCGAGAATGAAGCCCCAAAAATAACTTCCCACTTCTTTGAGATTCGGATAATGCTTCGCTGCAAGCCCCGTAAATTGCAGAGGCAAAACAAGAGAGACGATTTGTTTAAGCTCGGGCGAACTAAGAGCTGCTCCTGTGCTATATCCTATGCCTGTGCAAATGAGCGAAACAAGCCATATTGGCAAACCAAGCCCTAAAAAATAAGCAAAAGGCGATTCATTCATTTGCTTAAACTTAGAAATGCAACCACTAAACACAGAGGGGCAAATCAAAATGCTAGAGAGTGAGAGCCAAAAAAGATTGGTGCGCTTTAAATAGGGAGCAAGTGTAGCAGACATTAGCAAAAATCGTGCATTCATCGCTAGAATCAAGGGAATCAAAATATAGCCATCATAATAACTCTGCACAAGCAAAAACTGCAAAGGTGTCGAAAACACAAAAAGTGTCGTGGATAGACTCTCAAAAAAACTTAAGCTATTTTCAAACGCATTCGCACCAATGGAAAGATAGAGAAAAATAAAAGAAACACCAAAAATAGAGGAATCTTTTATCCCATCAATGAAATAATTTTTTGTCATACTGCAACTCCAACGCGTAATGCTTCAAA